>JAXGWL010000026.1:0-7288 GCA_040773345.1 Lactobacillus sp.
GGCTTACTTGATCGGGCAAGGTGAAAAACCAACTGATGCTTACCTAGATATTGATGAAATGATCCGGGTTGCCAAAATGTCCGGTTGTGAAGCAATTCACCCAGGCTATGGCTTCTTGTCAGAAAACGCAAATCTTGCACACGCATGTGTGGATAATGGCATCAAGTTTATTGGCCCGAAGGTCAAGCACTTAAAGATTTTCGGAGACAAGCTGCTCGCTAAGCAAGCCGCACAAAAGGCTGGCGTCCAAACAATTCCTGGCACCAATGATCCTGTTTCCGACATTGAAGAAGTGCGCAAGTCTGCCAAACAATATGGCTACCCAATTATGATCAAAGCAGCCATGGGCGGTGGCGGCCGTGGGATTAGAACCATTCGTTCTGATGCCCAGCTGGATGACGAATTTGAACAAGCGCAAGACGAAGCTGAAAAAGCCTTTGGCTCAGGCGAGATGTTTGTGGAAAAGGCCGTGGAGCACGCCAAGCACATTGAAGTGCAGATCATTGCCGATGAGCACGGCCACGTCATGCACCTGTTTGAGCGGGACTGCTCCGTCCAGCGGCGTCACCAAAAGGTCATTGAATTTGCCCCCAGTGTTGCCTTATCGCTAGACCGTAAAAAAGAAGTATGTGGCTTAGCTGTTAAATTGATGAAGAGCGTTGGCTATCAAAACGCGGCCACCGTTGAATTTTTAGCAACTAAAGACGGCTTTTACTTCATCGAAGTCAACCCGCGTCTGCAGGTTGAACACACGGTCACTGAAATGATCAGTGGCATTGACATCGTCAAGACTCAGATCAGGATTGCGGCTGGTGAGAGTCTGCATGACGACATTCACATTCCAGAGCAAAAGGACTTAAAGCCACGTGGTTACGCCATCCAGTGCCGGGTCACTACCGAAGACCCAGAGCACGGCTTTATGCCAGACACTGGTCAGGTCACTTACTACCAGTCACCGGGCGGCAACGGCGTGCGGCTGGACGGCAATGTTTATGCCGGCTATATCGTGACCCCATACTTTGACTCATTGCTTGTTAAGAGCTGTGTCCAAGCTGACACTTTTGAACACGCCAACATCAAGATGCAGCGGGCTTTGAATGAATTCGATATTCGTGGGGTCAAGACCAACATTGCCTTCATGCTAAACGTTTTACGGCACCCGACCTTTGCCTCAGGCGAAGCTTTAACCACCTTTATCGACACAACGCCTAGCTTGTTTAAGTTTGCAAAAAAGCCAGACGAGCCAAAACAGCTGATTAACTTCATCAGCAACGTCACAGTTAACGGCTTCGGTGGCGTAAAACGCCAAGAAACACTTACAAAACCGAAACTTGTTTTCCCAGACGCAACAAAGCTTGAAAAGCAAGCGCCTAAAAAGACGCTCAAGGACATTTTAGTCACCGACGGTGCTGACGCAGCCATCAAAGCAGTGTTGGCTGACAAACACCTGCTGTTAACTGACACCACCATGCGTGATGCTCACCAGAGTCTGTTTGCCACTAGAATGCGGACGCACGATATGATCCCGGCCATGAAGGTTTACGACCAGGCCATGCCGAACTTGTTCTCAGTTGAAAGCTGGGGCGGTGCGACCTTCGACGTCTGCTACCGCTTCTTGGGTGAAGACCCATGGCAGCGCCTGCGTATTTTGAACAAGTACATGCCGCACACCATGCAGCAAATGCTACTGCGGGCTTCTAACGCTGTCGGCTACCAAAACTACCCAGACAACGTTTTAAAGCGCTTCATCAACCACTGTGCTAAGCAAGGGGTCGATGTCTTCAGAATTTTCGACTCCTTGAACTGGATCGAACAGCTGCAGCGGCCAATTGAATATGCCCGGGAAACTGGCAAGATCGCCGAAGGCGCAATGTGCTACACCGGCGACATTACTAGTCCTAATGAGCACAAGTACACTTTGGACTACTACGTCGACTTAGCCGGCAAACTGGTTGACGCCGGTGCGCAAATTCTGGCAATTAAGGACATGGCCGGTTTGTTGAAACCAAAGGCCGCCTACGAATTAATTGGTGAATTAAAGGCCAAGTACGGCGTGCCAGTCCACTTGCACATGCACGACACTACTGGCAACGGCATTGCCACTTACATGTCAGCTGCTAAGGCCGGGGTAGACATTGTTGATGTTGCCATGAGTTCTATGGCTGGGACAACTAGTCAACCAAGTCTGCAGACGCTGTATCACACCTTGGAAGGCGATGAGCGTCAGCCTGAAATGAGCATTAATAACGCTAACCTACTGAACAAGTACTGGTCAGGCGTGCGGCCTTTATATAAGGACTTTTCAAACGGTGTTGATTCCCCAAAGCCAGAGCTTTACCAAACCGCGATGCCGGGCGGTCAGTACTCTAACTTGAAGCAACAAGCTGCTTCGATTGGGATTGAAGACTTCTCTGAAATGGAAGCAGAATACAGCACCGTCAACAAGTTGCTCGGTGATATTATTAAGGTCACGCCAAGTTCCAAGGTGGTAGGCGACATGGCCATCTTCATGATCCAAAACCACTTGACACCGGACAACATCTTGACTAAAGGCAAGACAATTGACTTCCCACAATCAGTTGTCAACTTCTTTGCCGGCGACTTAGGCCAGCCTTACGGCGGTTTTCCAAAGGAACTGCAAAAAGTCGTCCTGAAGGACCGCAAACCAATTACTGTCCGGCCGGGCTCTTTGGCTAAGCCGGTTGACTTTGCTGCCTTGCAGAAAGAGTTGGCAGCTAAGATTGATAAGGAGCCAACGGAAGATGATCTGATGGGCTATGTCATGTACCCGAAGGTCTTTTTACAATACGAAGCAAACAAGAACAGCTACGGCCATGTCGGCAAGCTTGACACCGTAACCTTCTACCAAGGCATGCGGCCAGGGGAAACCATCAACGTCAGCCTGGGCGTCGGCCGGCAGATCATCATTCACTTGAACTATGTTTCCAAGCCAGACAAGGAAGGCAAACGTTCCCTGTCCTTTGACTTAAACGGCAAGATGTTCCTGAGCAATATCTTGGATGCAAGCATGAAGAGTCGGGTCAAGGCTGTGCCACAAGCTGATCCAAATGATCCGTGCCAGATCGGGATGCCGCTGAACGGTGACGTGGTCAAGGTAGCAGTCAAGGTTGGCGACAGCGTCAAGACTGGCGATTTGCTGGTCACGACCGAGGCCATGAAGATGGAGACCAACGTTAAGGCTCCATTTAACGCAACGGTCGAAAAAATCTATGCCAGCGTAGGTGATACCTTGAAGAGCCGCGACTTGCTAATCGTCTTAAAGCAGAATTAAGCAGGGCACTAAAAAAGCAGGCGTCAGCCTGCTTTTTTTGTACAATAAATGACAAAAGAGGTTAGAAGATGAACGGGCTTTTTCCAAAACTAACTAAACAAGGTGTGCAAGTTAAAACAGTTGCAGAAATTACATCGACTAACGATGTTTTAGCCGAGCAGATTGGCTCTGCAGACTGCGTTCAGCTGCTAGTCGCCGACCGCCAGACCGCTGGACATGGCAAATTCGACCGCCATTTTTATTCGCCGCAAGCTGGCGCTTATTTTTCACTGGGTTGGCCGGTCTCTTTGCTGCCAGCGGGGTGGAACCCGCAAAAAATGACGGTGACGGCAGCTGTGGCTAGCCGTCAAGTCTGTGAACAAGTCAGCGGTCAGGCTTTGACCGTGAAATGGGTCAACGATTTATATTTGGGTGACCACAAGCTCGCGGGTATTTTAGCTCAAACGGCCTTGTCTGCTCAAAACCAGTTTAGTGGCCTGGTTGTTGGCATCGGCATTAACTTAGTGGCCCCAACAGACTGGCCCAGTGAGTTGCAAGAGCGAGCTGGGGCGCTTTTTAACAAGCCATTGACAAAAGCGGCACGTTACCAGCTAATTGACGACCTCTGCAGTTGCTATTTAGGCTTACTAAAAAAGCCGTGGTCCAAGGTCTTGGCTGCTTACCGGGCCAAACAGTATCTCACTGGTAAAAAAATTACAGTTGATTCAGGGCAAAAGAAAACAGCTGGCCGCTTCGCCGGTATTGACGCTGCAGGTCAACTGCTCTTGCAAACTAAAAATGGTCTCAAAACTTTTACGACCGGGACGGTTAGGCTTGCCCAGTGATCGTGATGTGTTGCCGACCTGGCTGCATGGTAATAGTCACTGCTTGGTGGGTGTCAAACAAAGTGTCTAAGACAATGTCGATTTCCTCTGACCGAATGCGGTGTTCCTCGTCGGTCAGTTCGGCCGTGCCTTGGCCAGCTTTTTTAGTCAAGACGACTCGGGTTGCGCCTAGCAAATAAACTTTTTGGCCTGGCTCCTCAGATTTAACTTCAACTAAGTAATTCATGATTTCCTCGCTTTTTATTTTTATTCTTAATTATAAAACAAAAAGGGCGGTCGTTTGACCGTCCTTTTGCTGGTTTTAATTACTTATTTTCCTTAGCAGAAGCTTTAGCCTGGGCGTCATGCGCGGTGATTTCGATCTCACCGTCGTGCAAGTCAGCAGTCAGGTTTTTGCCATCTGGGTGATCTAGTTCAAAGTCAGCAACCTTGTCTTCAATTTCTTCTTGAATCGTTCTGCGCAATGGCCGCGCCCCTAACTCTGGGCTGTAGCCATCGTTGACCAGTTTTTCTTTAGCTGGGTCGGTGACCGTAATCTTAATGCCACGGTCGGCAACCATAGCGTTGGTCTTAGCCAGCATCAAGTTGACAATCTTCAGCAGGTCTTTCTTAGTCAATGGCTTGAATTCAATGATGTCGTCCAAACGGTTCAGAAATTCTGGCTTGAAGTATTGGCTCAAACTATTTCTGAAGCTGTTGTTGTCTTTGTCGTTTTCAGCGGTAAAGCCCACGTTGACGGACTTGATGGACTGACCGGCGTTCGAAGTCATGATGATGATCGTATCCTTGAAGGAAACGGTCCGACCTTGTGAGTCGGTCAGGCGGCCATCGTCTAAGATTTGCAGCAAGATGTTCAAGACATCTGGGTGCGCCTTTTCAATTTCGTCAAACAGGATCAAGCTGTAGGGATTGTGACGAACTTGTTCAGTCAACTGGCCAGCTTCTTCGTAGCCCACGTAGCCAGGTGCGGAGCCAATCAGCTTAGAAACTGAATATTGCTCCATGTATTCTGACATATCGAGCCGGATCATGGCATTTTCTGAACCGAACATTTGTCTTGCCAACTGCTTAGCCAGTTCAGTCTTGCCAACGCCGGTTGGGCCAACAAACAGGAAAGAGCCAATTGGTCGCCCACTCTTGTTGAAGCCGACTCTGTTTCTTCTGATGGCCCGGGCAACTTTTTCGACAGCCTCGCCTTGACCGATGACATGTTTCTTCAAATCAGCAGCTAGGTCACGCAGTTGACTCTTTTCTTGCTTTTGCAAGTCGCCGACAGGAATCCCGGTTTTTTCTTCGACGATCTTGTTCATAATCGTGTCGGTGATGACAGGGGTCTTGTCAGGGTCAACTTTTTGATCCTTCATCTTGTCGTACTTTTCAATTTGGTCGCGGTAGTAGGCCGCCTTTTCGTAGTCCTCATTTTTCAGAGAATCTTGCTTTAACTTTTCAGCAGCGTTGATTCTTTCCTGGATCTTATCCTTGTCGACGTAAGGAATCGTCAAATTCATTCTCGAACCAGCTTCGTCCAGCAAGTCGATGGCCTTGTCAGGCAGGAAGCGGTCTTGAATATAGCGTGCTGACAGCTTAGCAGCTGCATTGATCGCCTCGTCCGTGTAGCGAACGTGGTGGTAGGCTTCATAGCGACCCTTAATGCCTTGCAAAATTTTAATGGTTTCGTCGACGGATGGCTCCTTGACTTCAACTGGCTGGAAACGTCTTGCCAAAGCAGAGTCCTTTTCAATTTCACGGTACTCTTTGATGGTCGTCGCCCCAATCAGTTGCAGATCGCCACGGGCCAAAGCTGGCTTGATGATATTGCCAGCGTCCATGCCGCCTTCAGCGTTACCGGCACCAACAATTTGGTGAATTTCGTCGATGAAGAGGATGATTTCTGGGCGATCCTGCAGCTCTTTGATTAATTGCTGCATCCGTTTTTCAAATTGTCCTCTAATACCAGTGCCTTGCACTAAGGAGACCATATTTAAGGAAATGATCCGCTTATCTTGCAGTTTTGCTGGGACAGAACCATTGACAATTTCTTGTGCTAAGCCTTCGACGACGGCCGTTTTGCCGACACCGGCTTCACCGATTAACACAGGATTATTCTTGGTTCTGCGGTTTAAGATTTCAATGACGCGGGCAATTTCACTATCACGGCCAATGACCGGGTCGATTTTGCCTTTTTTGGCCAAACTGGTTAAATCAGTTCCGTATTGGCTTAAAATAGAGTTGCCGTTGCCACCATTGCCGCCACCCATTTGTTGGCGCATGGCTTGCTCGTCTGGATTGCCAAAATTTTGAGGACCCTGGTTGACATTGAAGCCATTGAAGAAATCATCTAAATTAAAGAATCCATCATTGTTCATATTATTATTGCCTTGTTCTTGTCTTAATTTTTGATAGCATTGTTGACACAAATTAATTTCGCGGCTTTCGCCATTCAGCTTCGCAAAAAGGTGAATGGTTGCCGTTCTTTCATGACAGTTTTCACAAATCTGCATTTCGATGCCGCCTTTCTCATTCAGGTCAGTTTTATTGTATTATTAGCACTCTCATGAGTCAAGTGCTAGGCCTTGGGGGAATCATGATGACTGATTATCAAAAAATATTGGCGCAGCTCATTAATGGCGAGCTGAAGGAATATAAGATAGAAGCAAAAGATGCCTACCGTTTTCAAAATGCGCTGCGTAATTTTGGCAAAAGGCAGGAGATTTCCGGCATTGCCCAACGGGGTGGTGGCATTATTTATCGACATAAACAAGAGCAAGATGGCTAGGAAAGCGCTTTATTGTCATTATTAATAAAAAATGATATTCTTACTTTGTATCAGGGTCTCTGCTTGGAATATTTGTTGGAAAGGGAGTTTTAGATATGCAAACACGCGATTTTCATATTGTTGCAGCCACCGGGATTCACGCGCGTCCAGCCACTCTGCTGGTGCAAACTGCTTCAAAGTTTAATTCCGACATCAGCCTGGAATGCAAGGGCAAGTCGGTTAACTTGAAGTCAATTATGGGCGTGATGTCTTTGGGTGTTGGCCAAGGATCTGATGTCACAATCTCTGCTGATGGTGAGGACGAAGAAGAAGCAATTGCTGCTATCAGTGATTCAATGAAGAAGGAAGGCCTTGCCTAAAGATGGCACAGGTTTTGCATGGAATAGCTGCGAGCAC
>JAXGWL010000027.1:0-7277 GCA_040773345.1 Lactobacillus sp.
CCATGATCTTTGGCAAGTGGAATCCAATCGGCGCAATGTGGTCCTCATTATTCTTTGGCTTCGCCCAAAGTTTGAGTATCATCGGCAGCCAGTTGCCTGGTATCTCATCAGTGCCATCGGTTTACCTGCAGATTGCACCTTACGTGATTACCATGATCGTCTTGGTTGCCTTCCTTGGTTCATCCGTTGCCCCAAAGGCCGACGGTGTCAACTACATCAAGTCCAAATAATATTTGGCGAAAACAAAAAAAGACCTGCTTTGTACGAGCAGGTCTTTTTTTGTCAATTTTGTTAAATTTTTGTTTGCTTGATTTAGAGCGATCTTTGCATCATGCAATAACTTGACAAAAAAATTTAAATGGACGTTCTGTTCAACCTCAACATCTTGTTTTATTATTTAAAGACGTAACAACATATTGAAGAAAGAACGTGATGACAGTTATTGTTTTGAGCGGGCCAATTGGAGCCGGTAAATCCAGTTTAACCAAAATTTTGGCAGAGCATTTGCATTCTGAGGCTTATTACGAGCATCCCGATAAGAACCCTGTCTTGCCTTTGTACTACAAAGACATGAAGCGTTACACGTTCTTATTAAATATTTACTTGATGAACTATCGACTGATCAAGATCAATGAATCGCTGTCAGCCCAAAACAATGTTCTCGACCGTTCAATCTATGAAGATGAAATTTTCTTCAAAATGAATGTCGACAGTGGCGTCGCAGATCCAACCGAATTTAACATCTACGATGACCTGCTGCACAACATGATGGAGAGTGTCCCGGGCAATCCTTCTAAAAAGCCCGACTTGCTGATTTATATCCATGTGTCGTTAGACACTATGCTCAAGCGCATTAAAAAGCGGGGCCGTTCTTATGAGCAGGTTGATACCGATCCTGGCCTGCGTGACTACTACAAGCGGTTGCAAAGTTACTATGAGCCATGGTTCGAAAAATATGACCAGTCACCTAAAATTGAAATTGACGGCGATAAGCTTGATTTCATGGCTAGCGACGACGCTAAGCGTACTGTTTTGGCCCAAGTCGACCAAAAATTGAAGGAAATCGGCAACTTATAATCTTAAAGAAGGAACGTGATGACAGTTATTATCCTGAGTGGCCCAATTGGAGCCGGTAAATCCAGTCTGACAGAAATTTTAGCTGATTATCTGCATACTAAGCCCTTCTACGAGAGTGTAGACAATAACCCAGTTCTGCCTTTGTTCTACAAGGACCCAAAGAAATATGCCTTTCTGTTGCAGATTTTCTTTTTGAATACCCGTTTTCACAGTATTAAAAAAGCACTGACCGAAGACAATAATGTGCTCGATCGTTCAATCTACGAAGATTCGCTTTTCTTCCACATGAACGCCGATATCGGGCGGGCAACGCCAATCGAAATTGAGGCCTACGATAATTTGTTGATGTCGATGATGAATGAGCTCAACCGGATGCCTAAAAAACGGCCTGATTTGCTAGTCCACATCGACGTCTCTTACCCGACGATGATCAAGCGTATCCAAAAGCGCGGTCGTTCTTATGAGCAGGTAAGCTATGACCCAAGTCTAGAAGACTACTACAAGCGGTTGTTGCGCTATTACGGGCCTTGGTACGAGAAATACAACTATTCACCAAAAATCAAAATTGACGGCGATAAGCTCGACTTTATGGCTAGTGAAAAGGACAAGCAAGTCGTCTTAGATATGATCGTTAAAAAGCTGAAGGAAATTGGCAACTTGCCTGCTGATTGGCAACCTGGCCAGCCAGCCTAAGACAAACAAAAAAGCAGTTCACAAAAGTGAACTGCTTTTTTGTTGGCAACAATTAGCCTAATTTATGCCCTGCAGTTTGCGCATGGCATCGTAAACTTCACCACGTCTATCCTCTGCGACCTCCATGATCAACATATCACCCGCTACGATCTGTGTCTGGCCGCTAGGGATGACAGATTGGCCATCGCGCTGAATTGTCTTAACCAATGTATCGGCAGGCCAGTGAACCTCTGAGACACGTTTGCCGACTAATTTACTGCTATTAAAGACGGAAATTGTGAGCTGCCCCTCCTGGTCGACCCGCCCAGCTTCTTTTTCACCAACCATCAAAGAAGCCAGTTGGCCGTAAATCGGGCGGCCGCCTAAAAATTCGTCCGTCAAAATAGCAAAGACGGAGACGACCACCAACGGCATTAAATGCAGCAGAGAGCCGACCATTTCGGTAATTAAGATAATTGCCGTAAACGGCGCTCTGATCACAGCTGCAAAAGCACCTGCCATGGCAAAAATCACTAGGTTGACGACAAGACGCGCTGGCAATAAGCCCAAACGCACCATAGCCAAACCAAAACAGGCACCAATTAAGGCACCCATTGTCAAGATGGGCAAGAAGATGCCACTGGGCAGCCCTGAGTCGTAAGAAATAATCGAAAAGACCAGCCGCAGCAAGTAGTACAAAGCTAAGACCAACAGCAGATGCTGGACAGAACCCAGTGACGAGCCGGCTTGATCGATTAGCCCTGGCAGGGACAAGATCAGCCGATTGCCTGGACCCGTAGTGAGCGGCAAGAAGTACATGATCGGCATGAGCAGCACCAGCGGAAGCAAGCCGTGCAGCCACATCGGCAAGAACTTGATCTGCTGATTGACCTTTTTACCGGCAAACAGCCCCCACTTATATACGTGGCCCAACAGTCCTAAGACAATCCCCAATACGATCAGCTGCCAATAGTAAGGCAACGGAAAAGCATGGTTATAGACGATCCCCAGCGAAGCACGTTGGCCAAAAATGTTGGACACCACAAAATTGGCCGCAATCGCGCCGACCAGCGCATTAAGCCAAACCCGTGGTGAAAAGTTACGGAAGATCTCTTCCAAAACAAACAGGGCACCACTGAGTGGGGCACCGAAGGCCGCAGCTAAACCGCTGGCCGCACCCGTGGCTAAAAGCACGCGCTGGTTGCTTGGCGTCTGGCGGGTCTTTTCACCGACGCCTTGCCCCAGTGACGATCCCAACTGCAAAGATGGTCCTTCCGGTCCTAAGAACAGGCCAGTCCCGATGACCAGGATGCCACCGATCAGCTTACGCCACAAAATTGGGAACCACTGCAAATGCAGCTTGCCTTCCATCTGCAGCTTAACTTCAGGAATGCCCGACCCGCCAACATGCGGATACTGTTTGACAAACCAACCAGCCCCAAAACCGATCGCGATAAAACCGGCCGCGATTGCTAACAGCCACCAGGCATTTTGGTGGGCCAGCCGGAAAGCATGCAGCCAAAAGGCCGCTGTTTGCTCAATGCCTAGGCGAAAAAGACCAACAACAAAGCCCGCTAGTACACCGACCAGCAGGGCCTCCAGCAATAATTTTAAATTTAACGAAGCAGCTTTATTTTGATGGCTATTCATTATTTTTCAGCGTACCATTCCGTGTGAAAAGTACCTGGCCGATCATTACGCAAGTAAGTGTGGGCCCCAAAATAGTCGCGCTGTCCTTGCAGCAAGTTGGCTGGCAGCGTTGGGTTAAACAACGACTCCAGATAATTCATGGCTGCACTCAAGCTAGGCGTCGGCACGTGAGCCTGCAGCGCAATCATCAAAACTGCCCGTAAGCTCTCAATGTTTTGCTTGAGCATTTTGGCAAAAGCAGGCGCCTGGAACAGACTGACTAAGTCTTTTTGCTCACGGTAAGCTTTTTCAACCTTTAATAAGGTCTTAGAGCGAATGATGCAGCCGGCTTCCCAGTCTTGGGCAATGGCCGGGTAGTGCAAATCCCAATGATAGGTCTGCGCTGCCATGTGCAATTGATCAAAGCCCTGCGCATAACTAACTGTTTGGGCTAACAACAAGGCACCTGCCAAGTTTTTGGTCAGGTTTGGGAATTTGATGCCCGCGGCCAGCTTAGGAGCAGGGCCATCTTTAAAGGCGATTTTTGACATGAAGCGACTTAACACAGCCTCAGCAGTCACGAAAATTGGTGCCCCTAAATGAATGGCGTCTTCTAGCATCCAGTTGCCAGTGCCCTTGTACGAAGCAACATTCAAGATATGGTCTACGACATAGTCATTGGTCAACTCGTCTTTTTGCCGCAAAATCTTGCTGGTAATGTGCACCAAGTAGCTGCCTAGCTCACCTTCATCCCACTTAGCGAACAGGTCAGCCATCGCTTCATTATCCAAGCGACCGGCCTTGCGCAGCAGATCGTACACTTCACAAATTTCCTGCATGATGCCATATTCGATGCCGTTGTGCACTATCTTAACGTAGTGGCCGCTGCTTTCAGGGCCAATGTAAGAGACGCATGGGCGACCATCGGCAGTTTTAGCAGCAATGGCCTCTAAAATTGGTGCCACTTGCTTGTAGGCAGCCTCATCTCCGCCCGGCATTAGGGCAGGGCCGTTCAAGGCGCCTTGCTCACCACCAGAAACGCCCATGCCGATGAAGTGAAGTCCTTTTTCTTCTAATTCATGGTAACGGCGGGCTGTGTCGTGGAAGTTAGAATTACCACCGTCAATAACGATGTCGCCCGGCTCAAGTAAAGTCATCAGCTTGTGCAGGGTCTCATCAACCGGTTTACCGGCTTTGATCTGGACTAAGATCTTGCGTGGCTTTTCCAGACTGGCTGCGAAGTCCTCCCAGCTGTTATAAGCTTGCAGATTGTCGTCAGCATACTTTTGCATGGCATCGACTTCTGGTTGATCAATGCTGAAGCATGAAACCGAAAAGCCGTGTTTTTTAACGTTGAGGGCAAGGTTTTTGCCCATGACAGCTAAACCAATTACACCAAATTGCTGCATGTTTTTCCTCCTGGCTTGCATTACTATTCCAGCAAAAATTTTACTCTTTTCTCGACCTGAATAAAAACTAGTTTCACGTGAAACTAGCTCTTTTTGTGGTACTTGCCTTGCTGAATATAGACCGCCAAGATAGCTAGATCAGCTGGGTTAACGCCAGAAATACGTTCAGCCTGTGCCAGTGATTCTGGTCTGATTTTTTCGAACTTTTGCCGAGCTTCGGTTGCCAAACCGTCGATATTTTCGTAGTCAATGTTGGCCGGAATCTTTTTAGCCTCTTGCCGGTGCAAACGAGCCACTTGCACCTCTTCTTTTTTGATGTAGCCGGCGTACTTTGTCGTAATTTCAACTTGCTCTTTAACATAGCGGTTGTAGTCCAACGGCGTCTCAGACAGCTTGGCGATATCGTCGACCGTCACGCGTGGCCGCCGCAGGAAGACATCCGCCTTCACGCCTGCACTTAATTTGTCTTGGCCAATCGTTTGCAAAAAGTCATTGACTGCGTCTGTTGGGTGGATCGTGATTTCAGACAGTTTCTGACTTAATTCCGCGATCTGCTTTTTCTTTTCTTCAAAAGCAGCGTAGCGCTGATCAGAAATCAGCCCTAACTGGTGACCATATTCGGTCAAGCGCAAGTCAGCGTTGTCATGCCGCAAAAGTAATCGGTATTCAGCCCGACTTGTCAGCAGACGGTATGGCTCATTCGTACCCTTAGTGACCAAGTCGTCGATCAGTACCCCGATGTAGGCCTCATCCCGCTGCAAGGTAAAGCCCGGCTTGCCTTGCGCAGACAGTGCCGCGTTGATGCCGGCGATCAAACCTTGGCCAGCTGCTTCTTCATAGCCAGAAGTCCCGTTCATCTGGCCCGCAGTAAACAAGTGGGCAATTTTCTTGGTCTCCAAAGTGTGCTTTAACTGCCATGGTTCGATCACGTCGTATTCAATAGCGTAGCCTGGCCGCATTAACTCTGCATGTTCTAGGCCTGCAATCGAATGCAGCATCTGCAGCTGGATTTCTTCGGGCATCGAAGTCGACAGGTCGCCGACATAGACCTCCTTGGTATGCTTGCCTTCTGGCTCTAGGAAAAGTTGGTGGCGGTCCTTGTCAGCAAAGCGCACGACCTTGTCTTCAATGGAAGGACAATAGCGGGGGCCAACCCCTTTGATAATCCCAGAAAACATTGGGGCGCGATCCAAGTTGGCTTTGATGATCGCATGCGTTTTTGGATTGGTATAAGTCATCCAGCAGGAGATTTGCTTAGTTAGATAGTCACTATCTTTGCTCTCAAATGAAAAATGACGCGGAATCTTATCACCCGGTTCTTCTTCTGTTTCGGAGTAGTCGATGGTATTGCCATTGACGCGTGGAGGGGTGCCGGTCTTGAAGCGGCGCAGCTTGAAACCGTGTTTTTCCAAGTTTTCCGGCAACTTAATGGAAGGAATCGTGTTGTTTGGTCCAGAAGAATAGGTCAGTTCCCCAATGATAATCCGGCCACGAGCCGCGGTACCCGTGGTCAGCACAA
The DNA here is from genome assembly GCA_040773345.1 of Lactobacillus sp. Lineage (GTDB taxonomy): Bacteria > Bacillota > Bacilli > Lactobacillales > Lactobacillaceae > Lactobacillus. Next base: position 6,307 of record JAXGWL010000027.1, read on the forward strand.
CGCTTTTGGCGTGATAGCGGGCCCCAGTGTTAGTAATGACGCCGCGGCACTTGCCGTCCTCGACGATAATTTCGTCAGCAATGGCTTGCCGTAGGGTCAGGTTTTTGGCGTTTTCGATGACGTCTTTCATGTGCTCGTGGTACTGCCACTTATCGGCCTGGGCACGCAAAGCACGCACGGCCGGGCCTTTACCCGTGTTCAGCATCCGCATCTGGATATGAGTGGCGTCAATATTTTTACCCATTTGGCCGCCTAATGCGTCAATTTCACGCACAACTGTGCCCTTGGCAGGGCCGCCGACGGACGGGTTGCATGGCATAAAGGCCACCATATCCAAACCGATGGTCAGCAGCAGTGTCTTTTCACCCATGTGGGCTGCGGCTAAGGCAGCCTCACAGCCAGCGTGACCGGCACCAACTACAATAACGTCGTAATCGCTTGAATCATATGTTTTCATAATTGCCTACTTTCCTAAACAGAACTGACTGAACAGTTGAGTAATCAATTCGTCAGGCGCACTTTCACCGGTAATCTCGCCCAAGGTATTCCAGGCACCACGGAAGTCAATTTGTGCAATGTCAACGGGGATGCCTTGCTCAACTGCAGAAATCACGTCTTGCAGCTGCTTGGCCGCCTTACGCAGCAAGCCTTCCTGCCGCTGGTTGGTGACCATAACTTGTGAATGAGAGTCTTCAATGCCCTTGAAGAAAAGTTTCTTGATCAAATCTTCCAACTGGTCAAGATTTTGCTTTTGCAGAATCGAAGTTGAAACGACGGGGCAATTATATTCTTTTTCAATTTGTTGAGCCCGCAAAGTTTGGCCTAGGTCCTGTTTGTTTAAAATAATGATCCGTTTCTTGTCCTTGGTGTAATCCAAAAGAGCTTGATCTGCTGGCGTCAGCTCCTGGTTGGCATCAAGCAAGAGCAGGACCAGGTCAGCCCGCTGAATGGCCTTTTTTGAGCGTTCGACA
>JAXGWL010000028.1:0-7144 GCA_040773345.1 Lactobacillus sp.
ACTACGATGAAATTACTTATGAAGGCTACGCGCCAGGCGGTATTGCAGTCTTTGTAGAGGCTTTGACCGACAACAATAATCGAACTGCTTCGGCAGTCCGTGTCGCTTTTACTAGAAACGGCGGCTCAATGGGTGCTACTGGTTCAGTTGCCTACATGTTTGATCGCAAGGGTTACATTGCCATTGACCGGTCCACTACTGACGCTGATGAAGACCAAGTTTTGCTGGACGTCATGGATGCTGGTGGTGACGACTTGGAAACTAGTGACGATGCTTACGAAATCTATACTGATCCTAAGCAATTCACTGCTGTGCGGGACGCACTGGAAAAGGACGGCTACAAGCTAGCTGCTGCAGAACTGACTATGGTTCCGCAAAACACCACCCCTGTGCCAGCCGACAAGAAAGAACAGTACGAACACTTGATCGAACAATTGGAAGACAACGATGACGTCTCTAACGTTTACACCGCTGCTGCCGATGATGACGAATAATTAATTTTTGAAATAAACCTTGGCAACAAAGCCAAGGCTTATTTTTTTTGCGTAATTTACAAGTGGAAGGAGGGTTTTGGATGAAAATCAGTGAACTAGCGGACCAAATAATTGGCCAAGCGGCGCAGCGCCAGAGTAGTGATATTTTTATTTTGCCCAGCACCGGTTTTAAAATTTATTTTCGCACCAAGGCGGGGCTTGTTTTGTATAGAAAAATGAAACATGAGGAGGGCCAAGCCTTAATCAATTTCTTAAAATATGCAGCTCAGATGGACTTATCAGAACATCGCCGGCCCCAGATTGGTGCTTTAAGTTTTGAACGGCAAGACCTGCGCCTTTTTTTGCGCTTTTCAAGCCTGGGCGACTATCGCGATCGTGAGTCCTTAGTTGTCAGGTTGATTTATAGCCAGGGGGCCAACCGCTATTTTCGGCCGGCCTATTTTGCGACTTTGAAGCAACTTGCTGCCCGCCGTGGTCTGATTATTACCAGTGGACCCACGGGTAGTGGCAAAACCAGTTTAATGTATGACCTAGCTGCCAAAATTTCCGCTCAAAAAATGGTGATGACAATTGAGGATCCGGTTGAAATCAGGGAGCCCGCTTTTTTGCAGGCCCAAGTGAACCTAGAGGCCGGGATTAGTTACGCCAGTCTGTTAAAAGCGGCCCTGCGCCACCGGCCGGACATTCTGATTATCGGTGAAATTAGAGATCCGGAGACGGCCCAGGTGGCAGTAAACGCTGCTTTAAGTGGTCATTTGGTTCTAGCCACGGTCCATGCTAAAAGCACGTTGCAAACTATTGCGCGTTTAAAGGGGTTAGGAGTCAGTCAGAGTCAGCTGGACAATAGTTTGACGGCAGTTTCATACCAGCGCTTGCTACCGACGCAGGATGGCGTTGCTTGTCTGTTCGACTTGGCCTATGGCGCTGATTTACAAAAAAAGGGCAGTTTTATTGCTTGGCAAGAACAGCTTGCCCAATTGCAAAAGGAGGGTGCGATCAGTGCTGAAACCGCGACAAAATACTGCTGGGGCTAGGCTTAGTGCTAGTGAGCAGATTAAATTTTTGGACTTTTTACAGCAGGCCTTGACCAATGGCTTTTCACTCAACCAGGGTCTGACAATCCTGCCAGGAATCTGGCCGGAAAAAAGCACGATGCTGCTGGCAATGAGCAAGCAGCTGGCGGCTGGTGAAACTTTAGCTCAGATCTTACAAAAGGTGGGTTTTAGCAGCACAATTGCAGCCCAAATCAATTTAGCCTTTGCAGAAGGGCGCTTGACAATTTGTTTGGCACAATTGGTTACCTTGTTGAAGCTGAAAGAAAAACAGTTGCGCAAAATTCGGGCTGAATTGGCTTATCCGGCGGTTTTAGCTGGGCTAATGGTTTTTTTATTGGTTTTTATGCAGACGATTTTACAGCAGGAATTTAGTGAGCAATCAATGCCGGGCACGGTGGTGGTCGCTGTTGTTGCCTGCTTATGCTGCTGCTTGGGCCTGGCCATCGTCCACGGCCACCATTTGTTTAAAAAGCAAAACTATGCTGCCTTAAAGAAATTAGGTGGCTATCCTTTTATCGGCCCCGCGGTTAAACTCTACGTTCAATATTTGTTGACTTTTGATCTCACTCTTTTTTTAGGGAATGGCTTTAGTCTGCAGCAAATCTGCCAATTGTCTTTAACGCAGTCAGCAGACAGTTTGCAATACTTCTTAGGTCAAAAAATAGCTGCTCAAGTACAGGGCGGCGCTACTGTTCAGCAAATCATTGCCAGGGAAGAAGTACTGCCCAACCGGCTAAGGCTGCTTTTGGCAACGGGTTCGTCGCGCTCTGAACTAGCTAAGCGCTGTCAGTTGCTCAGTCAGTCGCTTTTTAACGAATTGGTTGCCAAAATTAATGGGCTGGTCGTCAGCATTCAACCGCTCTGTTTTATTGCGATCGGTATTGCCATTATTGGCATGTATCTCAAACTGCTCATGCCCATGTACGCCATGATGCAGACTTTTTAGGAGGAAAAGATGAAGACTTTTAAAACTAAAGCGCCCGGCTTTACCTTGATTGAAATGGTAATTGTGATTGCAATTATAGCGATGCTGGTTCTACTCATTTCGCCAAACTTGCTCAAGCAAAAAGACCGCGCGGAAAAGACTAGCAGTCAGGCGTTTAAAACGGCCTTGCAAACCCAGATCGACCTGTCGGATAAAAAAATCAACAGCTGGGAACAAGCGCGACAGGAGAAGCTGTTATCAGATCAGCAAATTAAAAAGGCGGAGGCACACTATGCAATCTCCAACGGCAAAGTGGTGGAAAAATAAGGCCGCGTTTACGTTGTTAGAAACGGTACTTGTTTTAGCTATTGTCTGCGTGCTGCTGGCCTTGCCTAGCTTTTGTCTGACCAAGCTGCGCCAAAGGGCTAGTATGCGGCAAACGATGGTGCTAGTCATCGGCCAACTTGAATATGATAAGCGTTATGCTGTCGTCAGTGGACTACCGGTTCAAGTGGACTACGACTGCAAAAACCACATTTTAAACAGCGAATTTTATCGGGGTGGCACAGTCAGTCATTTGCAGCTGCCGCGTGATGTCAATGTTGATTTGAGCAGTACTGACCGGTTACTAATCGGCAACCAGAGTTGCCCAGCTCAAACAATTAAATTTTACCGAGGGGATGAAAAAAATGAAGTCACGATGCAAATGGAGTGGGGTAAATTCAAATTTTAGCCAGCCGGCCTTTTTATTGGCAGAGGCGTGTATTGCCTTATTCATTGTGCTTTTAGCCAGCCAGGTACTTTTTTATTGCATTGGCCAAGCTAAATTTGCCCAAAGGCAAGTCGAAAGACGTGTCGACCGCGCTTATGCAAGCTATATTTTGCGCAGAACTGACCTCTCTACGATCCAAGCACATGGCCACGTTTACCGGCTGGCCGGCCAGAAAATTGCCGATTTGACTGAGGGGCGGACCTATGAAGTCAAATAGACCGGCCTTTACTTTGATTGAAGTTGTTTTCTCGCTGCTGGTGACAGCACTCTGCGTAGTTGCGATCAGTGAAGTCTGCCAAGCCTGCAAGCAGCTAACTGCTAGGCCCCGAGAGATTATGGCACAACATTCTGATATCTATTACAGCAAGCTGCAATTTGAAAAATTTCTCCGTGGTTATCGCTACTGCAGGGTCGATCAAAAGGCGAGCAGCGCGGAGGCCTTTTACTTTACTTTGCAAAACAAGGCCCGGCCTGATAAAAAACAGGATGCTAACTACCAGCTCCAAGTTTACAAAGATATGATTCGGATGACTAATTCAGCTGGGCGTGGGCATTTGCCTCTTTTGCTAGGAGTCAAAAAAGCTGTTTTTAAACAGCAGGGCCGCCTGTTGGTGATTAAGGTCAATCAAAAGGCAGGGGTAACGGATTTGGTTTGTCAACTGCCGCCGCCACCGCCCAAGGAAAAGAAAGACGAAAAAAAGAGGAAGCAAAATGAAACTGACAAGAAGACAAAGGGGCAGCGCACTGTTGTCCAGCATGCTGCTTTTGCTGACATGTCTGCTGCTCGCTGAGCTATTTAGTAATTACTTCAAACTGAGCATGCGAACTGATCTCTTGCTGCTCCGGTATTTTTTAAGGTGAAAATCTTGCCCTGTTTCTGGAAGATCAGTAGAATTTTAAGCAGTGAGGTTGATATTGTGAACATTAAAAAAACCACTGCTTTATTTGAGAAGTTCTCGGCAGCTGTCCAACTGTTGCAAAAGGCCTTGAATGTCGCGCCAGTTGAAGCTCTGACCGAAACTTTTGACAATCTGGAAACGGGTCAGATTAAAGTTGAAGAGGGGGCACCAGACCAAACAACGGTGGCCCAACTAACTAAACTTTATGCTGGGCTAGCTTATGCCAACTTGTCTGCTGCTGTAAAACAACAGGTCTTCAGTTTGTTGGTTTTGGAGGCTTTAAGTGATCAAGAAGTTGACGCCAATTTGATGCCAACACCACCGGTGCTTGCCACAGTCATTGCGCTTTTATGGCGCAAACTTTTAGGTGCCAAGCAAGTGACGGTGCTAGACCCTGCACTTGGCACAGGCTCTTTACTAGTCAATTTGACTAAGCAGCTGGCCCAGGCTAACCATTCGCAAAATAAGTTAACCTTGACGGGCATTGACAACGATGAAGATTTACTGGCCCTGGCTGACATTAATTTTCATTTAGCCGGTCTTAAGGCAGATCTTTACTGCCAGGATGCCTTGCTGCCTTGGCTTAGTAGCAAGCCAGATGCTATAGTCAGCGATTTGCCAGTTGGTTATTATCCCGACGATAAAAATACCCAAAATTTTGCAGCGAGACGCAAAAACGGACATTCCTATACCCATGTTCTTTATATTGAACAAATCATCAAAAGCTTAAAACCTGGAGGTTTTGCCTTTTTGGTTATTCCAAGCAGTCTATTAAATGGTAAAATGGCTAGTGACTTTGTGACTTGGCTTGCGGAAAAGGTCTACTTGCAGGCGCTGATTGAGTTGCCGCAAGACCTGTTTTACAGCAAGCTGCAGAGCAAGGAAATCTTGGTCTTCCAAAATCATGGTGGCGGTGCGCAACCAAAACAAGTTTTGGCTGCTAAGCTAGACTCGCTGAAAACCCCGGAAAGCCTAGCCAACTTTAGTTACCGCCTCGACCAATGGGCCAAATAATTCGATGATGGAAAGGTGTTTTGATGAAAAAAATCTTAGCAATTAATGCCGGCAGTTCTTCGTTTAAGTTCAAGGTATTTTCTTACCCAAGCGAGAAGGTCGTCTGCAAGGGTTTGGCCGACCGCATTGGCATCCAGGGCTCGACTTTTGAATTGGATACTCCTGACGGTAAAAAATACAAAGCTCAAGAAGACATTCCTAATATTGAAACGGCTATTGAGTACTTGTTGAAGTGGCTGAAGCAGTACCAGATCATCTTGGACATGTCAGAAATTGTCGGCGTTGGCCACAGAGTGGTTAACGGCGGTCCTTACTTCAAACAAAGTACTCTTATTACCGAAGACAATATTGAAAAAATTTACGATATTGCTGACATGGCCCCACTGCACAATGCAGCAGAAGCTAATGGCATTCGGGCTTTCATGCACGTTTTGCCAGATGTGCCGCAGGTTGCCGTCTTTGACACGAGTTTCCACAGAACGATTGACCCAGTGCACTTTATGTATGCCTTGCCATACGAGTACTACGAGCGCGACGCGATTAGAAAGTACGGCGCCCATGGCACTTCAGTGTACTACATTGTCAACCACATGAGCGAAAAGCTGAATAAACCAGTTGATCAACTAAACATGATCGTGTGCCACTTGGGTGGAGGTGCATCCTTGACTGCTGTGAAGAATGGCAAGTCGTATGACACTTCTATGGGCTTTTCGCCCCTAGCCGGCGTGCCAATGGGCACCAGGACTGGTGACATCGATCCATCAATGATTCCGCGGCTGATGGAACGGGAAGAACTTAGTTTGGAAGACGTCACTGACATCTTTGAAAACAAGTCAGGTTTTTTAGGCATTTCTGGTGTTTCGTCAGACGTGCGCGATGTGCGTGAAGCAGCTAAGACTAACAAGCGGGCCAAGCTTGCTTTGGATATGTTCTGCAACCGCGTGGTTCGTTATATTGGTGCTTACTACACTGAAATGGGTGGAGCTGACACGATTGTCTTTACTGCTGGTATTGGCGAACATGAACCACTTTTGCGCAAGAAAATCTTAGAGGACTTGCAAGTTTTGGGTGTTAAGCTTGGCGAAGAAGCCAACGAAAAGAACGGTGAGCACAAGATTACGACCGACGACTCTAAGATTGCCGCTTACGTTGTGCCAACTAATGAAGAATTAATGATTGAACGCGAAGTTGTCCGCGTTGGCAAGATCAAATAACCACCTTGCTCCTTTTTGTGTGCTACAATAAAGGAGCACTCTGATGGGGATGTTTTGGGATTCGACAGGTGTACTTTCGCCTCGACTGCGTTTCGAAGGTTACGTCTTCGTAAAAACGTTACCTAATTTAATTGCAAATAATAATGCAAATTCTTACGCTGTAGCTGCTTAATTTAAGCACTAGCGTTGCTGCTTAGCTGCTCGCTCACGGCGGCTTTGCGGTATTACCCTTGTGAGCTAAGCAGACAGGTCCCACCTGAACGTGTCTGCCGATACCGACCAGGTTAGCTTTAGTCTGTTTGCTTAGTCAGATAGCGTTTGACTATTGCGAATTTTTAAATGATTTGACTATGAGCGTAGAGGTCGGGGACAGGGTATGCTTGGACAGGGGTTCAATTCCCCTCATCTCCATGAAGATAAAGCTCGTAAGTGTAATCTTACGGGCTTTTTGTTTATATCTGATCAACAAGTGGAGCAAAATGATGTCTATCATTGAAAAACTAAAATTGTCATGCTTGCCTTCTAGTCAGTTGCATGGTCTCGTCTTACAAGGTAAAGATGTCCTTTCTGCCGCCAAGTCCGTTGATTTGGATCACAATTCTGATTATCAACAAGCGCAAGCCCTGGGCTACCAAACGCCAGCAGAGGTCTGGGCTTTTTTCCAAGAGATGGGGCTTGACTATAACAGCCTGTTTCAAATGACTTATGGTATAAGCTTTGACGACTTTGTCAGCCGGATCAACCGGAAGCAAAAAGAGGAGGCTTATGCTA
>JAXGWL010000029.1:0-7085 GCA_040773345.1 Lactobacillus sp.
GTCACTGAGCGCGCTGTGGCCAGCCAAATCGACTACCAGCTGCAAATTCAGCACGGCATCATGCACACCAGCTTTGAATCAATTGTCCAAGCCGGTGAAAATGCCGCCAATCCGCACCTGGGCCCCACGATGACCAAAATCAAGCCCAACGAATTAGTTTTATTTGACTTAGGCTTCATGGCAGAAGGCTACGCCTCCGACTCCAGTCGGACCGTGGCCTTTGGTGAGCCTTCGGCCAAGCTGCGGGAAATCTACGAAGTCGACCGTGAGGCCCAGCAGGCAGCCTTAGAGGCAGCCAAACCCGGCATTACCGCCGAGGAGTTAGATGGCGTGGCCCGGCAAATAATTGCCAAGGCTGGCTATGGTCAGTACTTCATCCACCGACTTGGGCACGGCATCGGCAAAGTCGTCCACGAAGAGCCTGCTATCATGCAAGGCAACCAGCTTGTACTGCAACCAGGCATGTGCTTTTCAATTGAACCAGGCATCTACATCCCTGGCCTGGGGGGCGTCAGAATTGAAGACTGTGGCGTCGTGACCGCAAACGGCTTTGACACCTTTACCCACACCGACAAGAGCTTGGAGATCATCCCTGCCAACTAAAAAACGACACAAAAAGAGCCTGAGCAATGACTCAGGGCTCTTTTTTACAGTTTAATTAGTCGTCTTTTTCTTGATTGTCCAAGTCGGAGACTGCATCGTCGTCCTCGTCCTTGTCGGGCTTAGCAGGCCGATCATCTTTCTTGGCCTCGTCTCTTTCGTCGATGACGATGTCATCAAAATCTTTAATTTCAGAATTGTCTTCGACAGTCTTCGGAAAAGAAGTGAGTTGATTCTTGAGCAGCTCTGTGCCGTTATCGTACTTTTTCTTCAAGTCCTTTAAGGTCTCGTTATTGTCGATGGTCGCCGCAATCTTTTTTTGCATATCATCTGATGCAAGCAGAGAAGTCGCAAGCAAGCTGACTCCGGCGCCAAACAGCGTCCCTAAAATAAAACTACCTGTCTTTTTCATAGTATCAGACTCCTTTGCTTAATCCCGGCCTTTGCGCCGTAAACGGCGTGAAAAGGCACTAACCAACAGGGTTGATAAAAAGCTTGGTCTTGGCGTTTTGGCAATCTTTGCCGTCAGTTTGCGCGCAGAAGCATTGATGTCTGACACACTTTGGCCGAGGTCAGCGGCAGCATCAACGACTGGGTCCAAATTCTTGGCCTTAGTGTTGATGTCAGCCAGCAACTCATTAGTCTGCTCTAAAATCTGCTGGCTGCTCTTGAGCAGCTCGTCGACTGAGTCATTGACCTTAGTCATGGTCTCCTGCGTCTGTTTCGTGGTCTCTTCCAAATTGCGCAAATTCTTGGCTAAGCGGACCAAAACCGGCAAGGCAAATGAAACTAAAACGACTAAGGCTCCGGCAGCAATCAGGCCTGCCAAAGCACCGTAAGACATATTCATCTCTAACCCTCCATGCTCTTCAGCATAGCATGAATGACCGTCCTTAGCAATCAAGACCCGCTTTTGCTATACTGAAAATAGTTTTAACTAAAGGAAATTATACAATGAAAACAGCGCAAGCTACACCACACATTGACTGGACCAACTTGCTCACTAACTTGGGCCCGGTTCTCATTAGATTAGTTATTCTCGCCGTCATTTTTTGGCTTTGTTGGCACTTTGGCACAAAGGCCATCGATCGTTATTTTGTGAAAAAAAACGGCCAGCATGCTTCCCAACGCCAGCTCACCATTGCCAAACTGGCAGAAAACTGCTTCCGCTACCTGTTGATCTTTTTGTTCTTCTGCCTAGCACTGTCGACACTCGGCGTGTCCGTCGGCGGGCTGCTGGCTTCGGCCGGCATTGTTTCCCTAGCTTTAGGTCTAGGGGCTAAAGACTTCGTTTCCGACCTGATCAGTGGCTTTTTCATTTTAAGTGAAAACCAATTCAACGTCGGCGACCTGGTCATGATTGGCACTGAAACGGGGACGGTCGTCGAACTCGGCCTGCGCACGACCAAGCTGCGCGACGCTAGTGGCAGCATTAGCTACATCCCCAACCGCAACATCGCCATCGTCAAAAACATCACGGCCGGCGGCGTGGGAGTCGACATCGACTTGCAGCTAGCCGGCAGCAACGATTTTGCCTTAGTCAAAAAAACGCTGGGCCAGGTCAATAACGACCTGGGCGGCCAGCAGCTCAAACAGGCGCCCCAGCTGTTAGGCATCATCAAGCAGGCTGGTCCCGACGTGCTTTACCGGGTGCACTTGCAAGCGCAGCCCGGCCAGCAGCAAGTGGTGCGCGACCAGTATACGGCCGCCTACCTGCAGGCCTTGCAAGCGCAGCACATCAAACTGAGCGACCTGAATATTACTTAAATTGCTGCCACCAAGTCGGCAGCTGGGCAATTAATTTTTGCAACGCGCGTCCGCGGTGGGACAGCGCGTTTTTTTGTGGCGTCGACAGCTGGGCAAAGGTCTTGCCCAGTTCTGGCAGGTAAACCAGCGGGTCGGTCTGGGGCCCGGTCAAGTGTTCTGCAATTAAGCCTGAGCATTCGCCTGCCACCACCAAATCCTTTTCAAAATGGCCCGGCCAGGAGACCACCATGACGGTCTGAAAGCTGGCCGTTCTTTTTGCCAAAGGCACGCCAGCCAGCTTTTGCAAGAGTTTGGCATTATTGGCTGCATCATCATGATCTTTAGCATAGCGCGCCGAGTAGACCCCGGGTGCACCGTGCAGGTAGTCAACGCACAGTCCCGAATCATCAGCTAGGGTTGGCAAGCCGGAAAAAGTGGCCAGGGCGTGCGCCTTTAAAGTGGCATCTTCTTGAAAGGTCGTCCCTGTCTCGGCCACTGCTGGCGCCTGCGGCAAATCGCGATTTGTAAGCAAGTCAAAGTCTAAACCAGCCTGGGCAAACTCGGCCCTGACCTCCTTGGCCTTGTTGAGATTAGTCGTCGCAAACAACAATTTAGGCATCTTGGTGCACCGCCTGTAAATTAGGGTCATTCAGCCACTTGGCAGCTATTTGGCCAAAACGAACCGGATCGCCCGTGGTCACGTACTTGTGCGTCGCATCCCCGCGCCAGTCGGCGAGCAAACCGTCACGACGGAGCACGTTATAGGTGTATAACGCCACTTGGTCGGCTGGGTCGACGATATTGGTGCCTTGCGGCACGCAGGCGGCAATGCTGTCTTGGATCAACGGGTAGTGCGTGCAGCCCAAAACCAGGGTGTCGAAATGCTTGCCTTGCAAAGGTTGCAGGCTTTCTCTGACGACGCGGTCGACTTCTTTTTGGCCTGGTTCTTTTTCAACAAGCGGCGCTAATAACGGCGTCGCCAGCTCGGTCACCTGAATTTCTGGATCGCGGGCCTGAATGTCAGCGCGGTAGCTGTGCGCAAGGGCGGTCGCCTTAGTTGAGATCGTAGCCACTTGCTTCGTGCGGGTGGTTTTGGCCGCCATCAGAGCGCCCGATTGAATCACGCCGATAATCTGGCGGTCAGTTTCTTTTTGCAGGGTTGGCATCGCCATGGCCGTCGCAGTATTGCAGGCAAAGATGATGACTTTCACGTCCTGGCTCAAAAGATAAGCCATGCTTTTTCTGGTCAGGGCAATAATCCCCTGTTTGCTGCGGTCGCCGTAAGGCATGTTGGCCTGGTCGCCGATAAAAACAGTTGACTCCCATGGCATTGCCTGAATTACCTTTTTGACGACACTCAGGCCGCCTAAGCCAGAATCTAATAAGCCGATGGGACGTGAATCCATATGCAACACTCTTTCCGTTTGTAAAATAATTTTCCACTGCATTTCATTTTAAGGTAAAATAATCAGGATGACAAAAGGAATGGAAGGAAAAATGACAGAGAGCTCTGAAAAACTTTATTTTCTAAACCAGCTATACCGTGATTTCATCCTGCCCGATATTTTAGGCAGTGATACTGCCGAGATTCTGTACTGGTCGGGTAAACACGTCAGCCGTAAATATGATCTGGCTAGTGAAGACGACCTAGAGCAATTCTTCGACATGGCCGGCTTTGGTGAGCTCAAGCTGACTAAAGAAAGCCGGCGCGAAATGAGCTGGCTTTTGACTGGTCAAAACCTGAGAGACCGCATCGCCAGCGGAGCCAAGGAATTCTCACTGGAAAGCGGCATCATCGCACAGGCTGCGCAAAACCAGCAAGAACGCGAAGCAGAAGCCGCAGCGGTTATTGGTAAAAAAGGCGCCAACGTCCAATTTACGGCGCGTTTTGACTAACTAAAAAAAGCCAGGCAAAGGCCTGGCTTTTTTTATGCTCTCAAATATTAATCAGTGTACTGGTCCAAGATTTCGTTTAAACGTTCCTTAGGCGTGTAACCAGTCAGGCGGTCAACAATTTGGCCGTCTTTTTTAATGATCAGGGTTGGAATGGCCATGATGCCCAGGTTTTGCGCCGTGGTCTTATTTTCATCGACGTCCATCTTGGTAAAATGCACGTCTTGCCGCTCTTGGGCCAGCTGTTCGATGACCGGACTTTGCATGCGGCAAGGACCACACCAAGTGGCCCAAAAATCAGTCAGCGTTACTCCGTCTTTCGTTTCTTCGTTAAAAGTTTGGTCAGTTACTTCGTCAACCATCATGAAATACCTCGCTTCGTAAATCTTATGGTTTTAGGATAGCAATTTTGCTTACTTCTTACAAGTATCTTGCCTACTGCAGCTGCACAATGGTGGCACCATTGCCGCCCTGGTTAGCTGGCGCGTAATTAAAGGACTTGGCGTGCTTGCTTTGCCGCAAGTATTTCCAAACGCCACATCTGATCGCGCCCGTACCGATGCCGTGAATAATCGTCACGGTCGACAAGCCCGCCAGCAAGGCGGCGTCAAGATAGCGATCGAGGTCAGTCATGGCTTCATCATAACGCTCGCCCCGCAGGTCGAGTTCTGAACGCACATTGCTGCGCCGCAGGCCGCGGCTTGACCGTACGGCCTTTTTCTTAGGGGCTTGCCCTGAATCCGCGCTGATTTTTTCCACCTCGCGGTCAGTGACCTTTACCTTTAAAATACCGATCTGCACCTCAAAGCGGTGGTCGGCCAGCTGCCGGGTGACAATGCCAGTTTGACCGTAAGACAACACTTTGACGCGGTCACCTACCTTGACGTGGTGCCGTTTTTTAGCTTGTTGCAAAACTTTGTTTTGGGCCAAGTTTTCAGCCTCTTGTGCCAACTGGTTGAAGCGGCCTTTGGCGGCAATCACGTTATTGGTCTGCAGATTTTCTTTTTGCAAGTCAGTGATGATCTGGTCGGCCTGCTGTCGTTTTTTGGCCACAATCTGGCTGGCTCGCTCATTGGCTGCAGCGAGCATCCGCTTTTCTTTTTGCCGGAAGATATCGAGCCCATCCTGCAGCTGCTTAGTCAAAACTTCTGCCTCACTAGCCGCCTTCGCCAGCTCGCGGCGGTGTTTGGCCGCTAACCGCGTTTGTTCGTTCAGGCGCTCAATCATGTGGTTTAAGTCTGAATCCTCGTCTTTCATGAGGCTTCTGGCCTGATCGACGACCGCATCAGCCATGCCTAAACGCTTGGCGATGGCAAAGGCGTTGCTTTGGCCTGGAATGCCAATCTGTAAACGGTAGGTTGGCGACAAGGTACGCAAGTCAAATTCCATCGAGGCGTTGCTGGTGCGCTCGCGGTTGTAACCGTAGAGCTTGAGCTCCGGGTAGTGAGTCGTCACCATGATCTTGCAGTGTTTGGCCCGCAAGTTGTCCAAAATGGCAATCGCCAAGCTGGCTCCCTCTTCAGGATCAGTCCCGGCGCCCAGCTCATCGATTAAGACCAAGCTGCGCTGATCTGCTTTTTTCATGATGGCCACAATGTTATCGATGTGGGATGAAAAAGTCGACAAGGACTGCTCAATGGACTGCTCATCACCAATGTCAGCAAAAATTTGGTCAAAAACGCCCACACTGCTGCCTTCCCCGGCAGGGATGAATAAGCCGGCCTGGGCCATCAACTGCAGCAAGCCGACCGTCTTGAGTGTGATGGTCTTACCACCGGTGTTGGGACCCGTGATTAGCATGGTGTCAAAACTAGTACCCAGTTCGATATCATTGGCGACCACTTTTTGGGGGTCAATCAGCGGGTGGCGGGCCTGGTGCAAGACAATGCGGTTGTCCGGCGCCAAGTTTGGCACCGTCGCCTTCATTTGCTTAGCCAAATGACTTTTGGCCGTAATGAAATCAAGCTCAGCCAAAGCGGCCGCAATTTTAGCTAGCTCGTCGGTGTGGTCACCAGCCAGCCGAGACAGGCGCTTTAAAATGCGCTGAATTTCCTGTTTTTCATCAGCCACCAGGTTTTGCTGGCGGTTGTTCAGGTTGACGATTACAGCCGGCTCAATAAACAGGGTCTGCCCAGACGCACTTTGGTCGTGGACCACCCCGCCAAATTTAGCCCGGTACTGCTGTTTGACCGGCAAAACATAGCGACCTGCCCGAATCGTGACGGCGTTCTCAGACAGGTATTTAGCACTGCTGCCGGACAGGTAGCCATTCATCCGGGTCTTGATTTCAGTATTGTTTTTAGCAATGGCGGCGCGTGTTGCAGCTAGCTTGTCAGAAGCCGTGTCCAGCACGGTGCCGTCAAACTCAACTGCCTTTTTCAATTGTGCATAAAGCTCAGTAGGCAGAGTTAAATTGGCCAAAATGGGGGCCACTGCTTTTAAGTCAGTCGCAGCGTCTTGGACAAAGCCGTTGACATCCTCAGCAATGGCTAAGACTAACCGTAAGTTGCCCAACTCCGCTGCTGATAAAGCGGCCTTGACGTCCAAACGTTTTAAGGCCGGCTTGAGCTCTTGAAAATTGGCCAAAGGCAAGCGGCCTTTGACCCGCTCCAAATTGGTCACAGCCCAAGTTTGGTCTAGCAAAAGCTGAATGTCGTTGACCTTTGTTTGCGGCAAAATAGCCTGGGCCAGTGCGTGGCCTGCGTCGGTTACAGTCAGCTCAGCCAAATGGGTCACGATTTTTTCAAATTCTAAGGCCTTTAAAATTTTATGATTCATAGTCTTTTTTTCTAGCAAAAAAGCCCCCAAGAGGGCTCTTCTTTTTAATCAAATCGAAAGGACAAATA
>JAXGWL010000030.1:0-6927 GCA_040773345.1 Lactobacillus sp.
CAGCTGCCAGAGGATATGTTCAATTATTTGATTGCCGTAGGATCACCTCCACGTATGTGGAGAGCACACTAAAAGATCCCAATAACAACGCCATTTCTAAATCCGCAGATCCCGATTTTCAATCAGTTTGTCAGCCAAGGCCAACGTGGCCGCCGCATCCCCTAAAGCATGGTGCGGCGCCTCATTTTTTATTTTATACTCCGCAAGCACCGTTTCTAACCGATAATTCTCCAAAAACAAATTGTGTCTTTTTACCACTGGTAGCAAATCAAGACACCGATTTTTAAAAAAGGACAACCCGTTTATCTGATACGCTCTTCGCAAAAAGCCTAAATCAAAAGGCAAGTTCCAACCGACAACGACATGTGCGCCAATAAACTCGTTCAACTGTTGCAGAACTACTTTTAGCTCGCTACCCTCTTTCTGCAATTTCTCTTCCGAAAGGCCTGTTAATTTCCTAATCTTTTCCGGCAGACTGCAGTCGGTTTTAATCAAACAGTAGGATTTTTCTAACTCCCCCTGCTCGTTTCTCTTAACCGCACCTATCGACAGAATCTCATCCTTTAAAGGATCCAAACCACTAGTTTCCAGGTCGAGTGACACAAGCTCAACATGTTTAGCAACTGGTCTCGCCTTCTTTTTACTAAAAACGCGTGCCCTGTGGTATTTTGCAGCCTTACTAAAGCCGTATTTAAGCGGCTTTTTGTCTACCTTTAAAAACTTCAGCAGTGGCAGGCCATCATAATCAACCACTTCACGATTAGTACGTGTCGTTCGAAAGTCATAGCCTAATTCATTATTGGTGTTAAACACCAGCGTTGCTTCACCGTAACCCAAATCTTTTTGGATCCGTGCCCACAGCAAATCCCTAATTTTGGCGTTGACGTTCCCAACATAAATGCCAGTTTGAACTTCCTGACACCATTTGGTGAGATCCCCCCGCAAGCGAGGCGGCACGTTTGTCAAAGCAAAAATGATCATTGCCTAATCACCATCGGTCCCATACTGCACACCGAACTTTTGTAGACCTTCACGATCATCCCACAAAGCAAGGTATTCCGCATCAGGCAGGTCAGAAAGATCAAAAATTGTCTTTAAGTCAGCGACCATTTGCACAACTAGCTTCTCGTTTTTAAAAGCATCCCGCATCGCTTGCCGCGTTAAACGTGGCAGATCAGGATTCTTTTCGTATTTTTCAACAATCTGAAAAGCAATCGGGATCGAATAGTCAGCTTTATATAAGTCGGCAAAGTCATAAACAAAGGACAAGTCATGGCCAGTATGAATAAAACCTAAACCTGGCGACAGTCCTAAAGCCACAATCACACTGTAACTTAAGCCGTAAAGTGCTTGGTGCGCGCAAGTTAAAGCCTTGTTAATCGGCGTTGAGCTGTCAAAATCATCAACCCGATACTCACGTCGCGACCAGGCAACGCCAGTTCTCTTTGACTGTTCCAAGTACACATGGCGTACGCGGGCCCCCTCTTTGCCACGCAATTGCTGCATCGTTAGATGACTGAAATCTTCACCCGGAAAACGCATTTGGTACATTTTTCTAGCTACCTGCAAACGGGTGCGTGTATTAGAGACAAGTTTAGCTTGTTGCACCAAAAAACGACTGGAGTGATTTAAAGCCCGACCGTGCGCGTATTGACGCACACCTTGTTCACCAACCCAAACAACGGCCGTCCCACTATCGCCTAAAAGTTCCATGGCCCGGTGGCTAACATCAATGCCCGGTCCTAGTAAAAGCACTGAAATGATAGCTGATGGCACCAAAACAAAACCGGTCTCATCAGTCACTTTCAAGGCACTGTCCGCGCGGGTTAAAGTTGCGTGCTCCAGGTAAAGAAAACTAATTCGATCCTCTGTGCGTGCTAACTCGTTGAGTTCTGGCTTTAAGGCACCAACCTGTTTAAGCATTTTGCGGCCCGGCTGGGATAACTGTCAAAAGACCCATGCCGTAAGCTTTCTCGCGACCCAAGCCTGACCTTAGCGTCTGCTTGAACTGAGCTAAATCAGTAATTTTTAATAAACCTTCAAAACTGACCCGACTTAAGCGCACCCTGTGCTGGCCCTTGTGAGTCAAAACTGGGTGGTCGCGTTCAACGACGTCAAAGCTTGGTTCACCTGCCTCATTGTCAACAATTGCAAAACCATTCTTAGCGCAACGATCCAGCAACCATTTTTTCTGCTGGTCAATTGTCACATGTGGATAAATGTGGTCTTGCTTTTGTCCAGGCACAGTCACGCGGTGAACTGGGTTGGCAGTCAGGCGAAAACGCATGATCTGCCCTTCTTTTAAACTGTCCACGTAGTGATCATAATCTTTAGAAGCAGCACTGCCTTCAACACCGTATTTTTCGAGAGCAGAAAGTGCCGGTTTGGTTGCACTTAGAATTAGTAAATAACGTTTGCCATCCAGATAGTCAGTCCGCCACAAACGCCGTGGGGAATGATGCCGGTCATTTTCTGGAAAGCAGTTTTCGACCCAGCCATGGTAAGCCTGCAGTTGGTTTAAGGTTTTAATTTTTTGGCGATTGCGATCGTCAATCTGTACTCTTGATAGATACATCTCTGCCTCCTACAAGTTAGCCATGATGTCGTGTTCTGATCGCTGTTTATTGCAATAGGGATTTTTTAAGATGCAATTTTCTTCAGCGACTTGGCGTAGACGATGGTAACGGCTTTTTTGTGAGAAACTGCCGACTAAGTCCTTTTGCCAATAGCTAGGCTGTCCAGCTAGCAAGTCCGCATCTGCGGTAATGACTGCGTTGTATTCGAGCTTGCGCCATTTTTGCTGAAACCAAGTACTAGCTTGCCAAGGCAGGTTTTCTAGAACCTGAACTGGGCTTTGCTCAGCAAAACTGTTTATTTGTAAAACCCCAGCAGGTGGGCAAGAACGCCGCCCTAAGAAAAGCTGGAAGCGGGGATGCTTCATGGCATGCTCTATTTTGTTAAAAAGCCCATCATCATCTGTGCCCAAGGCAACCATGAAAACGGCGTCTTGCAGGTAATCACGATAGCTTAGTTTTTTAGTAAATTTATTAACATTTTTTTGATATTCAACAATCTGAAAATCTGTCATTTGCCGGCCTGGTTGTTCTGGTCGTGTTGCAAAAGCCAGCTCATTTAAACTCGCAATTGTAGAGTCATCCCGGCGTAAACCTAATGCCGCAGCAGCCAAGCCCAAAACGGCGCTTTTTGAGGGCACACCCCAACTAGTACGACGGTTAAAACTAGCCTCGTTGCCATAAGCTTGCAAAGGCGCACTAAGTCTAATTGTCAGCGTCTTCATCGTTGAGCCTGCTTTCTAATTCTTGACCAAATCTATTAATTAGGTCATTCAAATTGTCTGCCTGATCCAACTTAGATTTTTTGGTGGTCAACGCAAGAGTTAAAAGCGGCTTATCGACCAGCTTCAAACTGTTCGAATACTCTTCTTCTAAACAGTCAATTGACTTTTGTAAATAACCGGCACGTGACTTCACTGGTTCTTCAAAAGCTGAGACCAGGTTAACCGGAGTATCTTCGCGCAAAGTTAGCATGACATATTGTGGCAAGGTCTTGTTAGCAAAAGTATTCTCCTTACCTGTTGGCATGGACAAAGCAAAATCCTTAACAAATAATTTGGCACCTTCCTTAGCCATGTCGGCATTTAAATTATGTGCAAGTTCGGTCAGGTTAATATTTGCGTACCGGTACAAGGTAGCTGAGTCATACTCAACAGTCCCAATCATTGCTGAGCCGGCAGTATCCTCACCTTTTAAATCATCAACAGCAGTAAAGTAATCAAACTCAGGTGTTACTTCGTGAGTTGAAATAGCGTGTGCTACTTGGCAGGCGGCATCAACATTAAGTGATGGATCATCAGCAACCATGCGGCCAAACAAAGCTAAGTCCAAGGAATTATCGTTGTTGAATATTTTCTTCAATTCCTTTTTATCCAGTTCGTCTGCCTCTAGTGCAGCTTGTGCCAATTTATTAATTTGGCCATAGCTAATTAACAATAAAGCCTTTGTCTTATTCTTTTTATCGACTTTAATGCCCGCAGTTTTAAAAACAGCTAGCGCCTTTTTAATAGCGTCATCTTCACTCAAGTCAGGCTTAATCTTAACCATTGCCTTGGCCAGGAGTTCTGGTGCTTCCAAAGTTCTAAAGCCATTTAACCAGTCTTGGCCCTCTTCTTTAAAAGCCTGTCTTACTGCACGTTTCCAGCTTTGGGAAGAAACACGTGAACGGGTAACGCCACCATAAATTGCCGTCTTCGGCGAGCCCGTGTCATCGCGGTTAATATTAGAGGATGGCACTGTTTGCAAGATATTAATGTCTAAATAAAAGTTTTGGGTTGTCATGATGTTTACTCCTTTTTACTGTTTGCTGCTGTTTGATAATATTCTTGGCCCCATTTAAGACATATTTGCCGTGCTGCTTGACTGCTAGTTTGGAAATAAAACAGATCTTGAGTAAGCTGACCAAAATCAAGCAAGATACCTGTTCGCTGAGCTTTTAAAATTTCTAAAAGATGAAATAAGTCATTAGTTAACGCCTCATAATTAGTCGCCATTAACAGTACCTGCATCCTCCTATCTAAAGCGGTCCGCAAATCATCATTGCTGCGCAAGCCAGCTAAAGCCCGACACAAGTTTTGTCCCTGCTCCGTTCTACTGGCAAAGACCAGCTGATCTGTCCCTTGTTGATAGATAGCGTAAGCATGCAATGCTGCAAAACTAGCTTTTTCCGCATATGTTGGCCGGCCGTCTTTACTCAAAGCTTCCTCAGGCAAACTAGACAGTAGCAGTGGCCAGACCTTGCTAGCTTTGGGACTGAGCAAATTGGTACAAGATCGCAAAGCCGCAAGTGTTGCTTTGTCACTGTTGCCATCATTATAAAGGCCCTTAATAACTCGAGTTATTATGCCGTTAAGATACAATTTCATACGGCTCTCCTTTTTAATCTAGAATTTTGTATACACTAGCCCTAAAAGAACGACAAACGGTAAAAATATTGCTGATGCGATCATCATTCTGGACGCCCTTTATTTCTCTGGGACCAGCATTTTGCAAAATGTCATTTGCAAAAGCAAAAGCGATGTCTTTAACTGTTTGTTTCCAGGCATTAACTTTTTCATCACGATCTTCGTCATTTTTTAAGCTGGCTAACCAGGAATAAAACGGATAGTTTAGACGATCGTAAAATTTAATACTAATCTGGTTAGCGACGTTTGCAGCCAGATCTGGGTCGCGCAAATTACCAATATTTCTACCCAAAAGATAAGCTTTCTTACCCACTGCTTGTGTGAGCTCAATGGCATCTTGAATTCGGCCAGGCCAGTATTGTCGCTTATCCAGATTATCATCAAACAAAACACCGGCTCGAATTTGCATATTTTCAGAAATTTGTGCAGCAGGCATTTGTGAAGATGCATTACCATCATTAACCAGAGATACTGAACGCAAATTTAATTCCTGATTGATTGTGATTAACTGCTTTCTTTTTAATTTATTAAGCCAGACTATCTCGCCAGGTACATATACAAGACCCGAAGCTGCATTTAGATTCGTTCTGACATACGAACCAAAATCACGCCACATGCTCTTTTCTAAAGAGTTGATCCACCTAGTTTGGGGACGCAAAGTATTATTCTTGTCGTCAAATTTCCAGGTTGTCATCGGCTCGATAGACGGTGAGGAAACTTCCACTTTGGGCAAACCTGCCGCAAAAATCAGCACCTCACTGTCAGTAAATTCCAAGTGAAGAACCCGCGACCAATTGGTGTAAAGCTCAGCTAAATTGTCGGGCCGCTGGTCAGAAAACAGATGATTTATATATTTTAATGGTGAGTCGTATTCCCAAATTGGTTTTTGAACCAGGTTATTCTCAGTGTTAAAAGATAAATTAAGCATCAATGTTTTAAATAAGTTGTTTTCCTGGGCATAGATAGGATTTAAACTGTATAGCCAACCCCCTGAAGCTGAAAATTTATCTGCCGACATAACTTTAGTTTTGTCAGTTACTCCAGTGAAATTCTGGTAACTAATTAACCACCGAATCAGTTCAGGCAAAGAAATCTGATTTTTATTGGACTCATCCCTAGGTGAAAAGACATCGCGACTATTGCCACTTTCTGACACAGTTCTGTTGAGTTGCTTAACCGCAACCGTGCCTTTAGGCTTTGCAATATTTATTGCCTTTTTCTTGTCCACCAAGCTGTTGTAATCTTCTTTATTAACTTGGTAAAAAGGCCGTTTTTCATCAAAAAAGTCGAAGCGATCTGAATAAGCATTCAGATAATCAAATAAAACTTGTGAGAAGCAGCCCTGCTCAAACAGATCTTGCCAAGTTGCTAGAAAGTCATCATCGCCATCATCTTCGTAATCCTCTTGATCTGAATCCGTCACCAAAAATGTTTGTGGATCGGTTGTCAGCCAGTCGTAATTTTCATTTTGAGCATTAAAGCGTGAATAGACCGTTGTCAAAATAGCCAACAATAGTCTTAAAATTGCCAAATCCTGCGCCTGCATCTCGCCTGCTAAACGGACGTAACTACTTGCATTTTTAAACAGCGTTACAAGCGATACCTCTTGCTCTTTACCCTTCAAATCGATAACTTTGAGCCATGGTTCGGTCAACAAGTTAAAGTGTTTGTCATTCATCTTGTCCCTCCTTTTCATAGGCCAAGCCAGTTTTACTATTGTAAGAAACTAGCCAGTCATTGAATTCTGCTTGCCTGTTTTCGTCTAAGACTAAAGCTAATGACCCCCGCAGCCAGACATCGTCCTCCCAGTCGGCAAAGCGATTATGTGTAGCTTTTTCCAGTTTCTTAATGGCCGAATTGATGTTTGGAGTCAACGCTGCAGGCAGTCTAATCGTCTGCTGGGCGATCTTTTGACTTGTTACACGTTCCAGCGGTTCCCCACCTATTAA
>JAXGWL010000031.1:0-6766 GCA_040773345.1 Lactobacillus sp.
AACCTTGCTCTGTTGATTTTTCAAGATTCTGTTCTATTTTATTTATCTGTGGATCATTGTCCTTTAATTTAATCCACAGCCTGTGACTTGTGCAGTGCATGAATCCACCTGTGGAAAACATTTTTAAAAAATGTTACACTGATTTTGCGTAATTTTTAATGTAAGTGAGGTTTTGAGACTTTGAATCTCAATAAGTTTTGGAAATTTTTCAATGAGACCATGGCCGGCAATTTTTCAGAAGTTGCCTATAATGCCTGGTTCAAAAATACCAAGCCGCTTTCCTATGATGAAAACAGTAAAGAGTTGGTCATTTCTGTCGAATCGCCAATCTCCAAGGGCTACTGGGAAAAGAACTTAGCGACTCTGCTTGTCCAGGAGGCGTACGCTTTTGCCAATGTTGAGGTAAATCCCGTCTTTGTCTTAGCGGACAACAAAAACCAGTCATCCGAGAGGGTTGTGATGGGAGAACGCACTAAACCTGCACCAGCTCAACCCAAACAAGTCGTCGAAAACCCGCATCCCGCAGCCTTGCAGCAATTGAATGACAAATATACCTTCGATACTTTTGTACAAGGTGAAGGCAACAAATTGGCCGCCAGTGCAGCACTGGCCGCTGCTGAAAAACCAGGCAGCATCTATAACCCGCTTTTTATCTTTGGTGGCGTCGGCCTTGGTAAAACTCACTTAATGCAGGCAATCGGCCACCAAATGCTGGCGACCAATCCCAATGCTAAAGTCGTTTATATCCAAAGCGAAACTTTCGTCAACGACTTCATCAACTCAATTAAGAACAAAACCCAAGATGAATTCCGCGATAAGTACCGGAAAGCTGACTTGCTCTTAGTCGATGATATCCAATTCTTTGCCAAAAAAGAGGGTATCCAAGAAGAATTCTTCCATACTTTTGAAACTCTCTATAATAATAAGAAGCAAATCGTGATGACCTCGGATCGGCTGCCTAATGACATTCCTGATCTGTCTGAAAGGCTTGTTTCGCGTTTTGCCTGGGGCCTACAAGTCGAAATCACGCCGCCTGACCTGGAAACGCGGATCGCAATTTTGCGTAAGAAAGCTGAAGGCTATGGCTTAGAAATCGATAACGACACTCTCGACTACATCGCTTCGCAAGTTGACACCAATATCAGAGAGTTGGAAGGCGCCCTGGTCAAGGTCCAGGCACATGCCACGATTGAACGAAAAGATATCTCAATTGGTCTCGCGCGCGAAGCGCTGGCAGACTTAAAATTGGTGCAAAAAGACCGTGGCATCAAGATCTCACGTATTCAAGAAGTAGTTGCCAATTATTTCCAGGTCTCGGTTGACGATCTAAAAGGAAAAAAGCGGGTTAAACAAATTGTCGTCCCACGTCAAATTGCAATGTATTTGTCCCGAGAGTTGACCGATGCTAGCCTGCCGCACATTGGCCAAGAATTTGGTGGCAAGGATCATACAACGGTCATGCACGCCAACAATAAAATCAAAAAACAGCTTAAGACTGACTCAGAAATCAAGACAGCCGTCTTCGAATTAAAGGACATGCTCGAGCGCTAAAGTTAATAACATGTGGATAATTTTGAATTATTCCCACATTCTTTAAACAACTAAAATTCCGGTAAATTAAGCTCCAAGTCGTTTTTCAACATAATTCACCGTACCTACTACTATTACTAAGTAATATATATAAATAAAAATAAAACCTCACCAGGAGGAACATTATGAAATTTACGATCAACCGCAACCTATTTTTAGATAATTTGAATAATGTGATGCGAGCAATCTCAGCTCACACTACCATTCCTATTTTGGCAGGGATCAAACTGGATTTATCTGATGAATCTTTAGTTTTAACCGGCAGCAATACCGATATTTCGATCCAAATCGCCATTCCAGTCAATGAAGACTTAACTGTTGACTCAACTGGTTCGATCGTGTTACCAGCACGGTTTTTCAGTGAGATTGTTAAGAAACTACCAGGCAAGGACTTTTCTTTTGAAGTTGGCACTAGCTTCCAGACTAAGATCAAATCTGAAAATAGTGATTTTACGATTAATGGTTTAGATGCTAACAACTATCCGCGGTTGCCAGAAATTGGTTCAGCCTCAACCTTTGAAATTTCAGGAAGGACTTTCCGCGAAATTATTAATGAGACCACCTTTGCGGTAGCTAGCCAAGAAAGTCGGCCAATTTTAACTGGGGTTCGTTTTGCTTTTGCTGCTGATGGCATCAAGGCAGTCGCTACTGACTCCCACCGTCTATCACAGCGTAAAATTGCTTTGGAAAAAGGCCCTAAGACGAAGGCTGACCTGATTATCCCAGGCAAGAACTTGGCTGAACTGGCCCATATTATTGGTGAAACGGATCCGCAGATTACCGTAAATTCAGGTGAAAACCAAGTACTTTTCAAAATTGGCAATATTTCCTTCTATTCACGCCTGCTGGAGGGTACTTATCCAAATACTGACCGGCTGCTGCCTACCGAATCGACTACGCAGGCAGAATTTGACATTGCGGCTTTGTCCCACGCCTTAGATCGGGCCAGTCTGCTGACCCATGCAGGCCGCAACAATGTGGTTAAGCTGACGCTAGACGTCGACAACCAAACAGTTAAGCTACAAGGCAATGCCGAAATTGGTAATGTTGAAGAAGAAATGGGCTTTAAGAGTTTAGCCGGTGACAATTTGACTATTTCCTTCAACCCAGATTATCTGCAAGCAGCGTTGCGGGCCTCTGTTACCGATTCGATTATTTTGAAATTTACGCAGCCCCTGCGGCCGTTTACCGTTTTGCCAGGTAAAAAAGACGTTGATTTTATTCAATTTATAACGCCAGTGCGGACCGTTTTATAGTTAAAAAATATCCCCGCAGATGATGGGCTATTTTTTAACCTTTTTTTGCTATTTGCCCCTAAAAAGTGTTCTTAGCCATTTTGACCTCTTTTGGCTATCTTGTTTGGCACAAGAAAATGACGCTTAAACAGCCGGAAACAAGCTTTTTACTTAAAATTTTGTTATAATATTAATGGAGAAAATGGGGTGAGTGTAATTAAGCAATTCGTAATTAAAGGCGACCTGATCACCCTGGGCCAATTTTTAAAAGAAGAGTCTCTTGTTGGGTCAGGCGGTCAGGAAAAGTATTTTTTACAAGAAAATGACGTGCTGGTGAACGGCGAGCTTTGCCGGATGCGTGGCAAGAAACTGCGGCCTGGTGACCAGGTGACTGTTGCCGGCACAGAGTATGTGTTTGCCTAATGTATCTGCGGACGCTTGCCCTCAAAAATTTTCGCAATTTTGAAAGTCTGCAGCTTGAGTTCGCACCCCAGGTCAATATTTTCACTGGCCGTAATGCGCAGGGCAAAACTAACCTGCTTGAGGCCATTTATTTTCTGGCGCTGACACGGTCGCAACGCACTAGTAGTGAGCGTGAGCTAATTCGTTTTGGTGAAAAATTCGCCAGTCTCAAAGGCGAAGAAGTGGCCAATCACCTATCGATCAATCTGCGCCTGGTGATTTCAGCGCAGGGCAAAAGGGCCTGGATCAACGAGAGGCAGCAACAGAAGCTTTCCAACTACGTTGGTCAACTAAATGCGGTTTTATTTTCACCAGAGGATTTGGAATTAGTAAAAGGTGCGCCGGCTTTGCGACGCCGGTTCATGGATCTGGAATTTGGTCAAATTAGTCCCGATTATCTCTACTATGCCAGCCAGTATCGACAAGTGCTGCAGCAGCGCAATAATTATTTAAAGCAGCTGCAGCAGGGTGAAAGCCATGACGAGGTCTTTTTGAACGTCTTGTCGGACCAATTAGCTGGGATCGCAGCAGAACTGGTGCGGCGGCGGTTTGATTTCGTGGCTCAGCTCGATCAATATGCCAGTGCAGCGCATGCCGCTATTTCCGCTACTGGTGAAAAGTTGCAGATTGAATATGAGCCAGCTTTAACTGAGCTGAGCTCAACTGATAAAACTGAGGACATTTATCAGAAGCTGCAGGACTTTTTTATAAAAAACAAGCGGCGCGAAATAAGAAAGGGGACCACGCTGACGGGACCCCATCGCGACGATTTGCACTTTATTTTGAATGGTAGAAACGCTCATCTGTATGCTTCACAAGGACAGCAGCGTACGATTGCGCTCAGCATGAAGCTAGCTGAGACCGATTTAGTGAACCAAATCAAAGGTGAACATCCTTTGCTGCTGCTTGATGACGTCATGAGCGAGCTCGATCAAAAAAGACAAAGTGCGCTGCTCAACTTTATTCACGGTCGCACCCAGACTTTTATTACCACAACTGATCTGGCAGGTATTTCCTGGGAAATTATGAAAAAACCGCGAATTTATCACATTGCAGCAGGCAAAGTCAGTGAGGAAGGATGATTTTATGGACGACGATAAAAAGATCAAGCGTGCCAAGGCCTATGAAAAGGCGGCTGACAAGTACAATGCCAGCCAAATTCAGGTCTTAGGCGGGCTGGAAGCCGTTAGAAAGCGGCCAGGCATGTATATTGGTTCCACCAGTATCCAAGGCTTGCACCACCTGGTCTGGGAAATCATTGATAACTCGATCGACGAACGGTTGGCCGGCTTTTGTACTAAGATCGAAGTTACTGTTAATGAAGACGGCAGCGTGACTGTCCAAGATGATGGCCGGGGGATCCCAGTCGACATCCAAAAAAAGACCGGCCGCCCTGCGCTAGAGACTGTCTTCACTGTGCTGCACGCCGGCGGTAAGTTCGGCGGTGGCGGCTACAAGGTTTCTGGCGGTTTGCACGGTGTTGGTGCTTCTGTCGTTAACGCCTTGTCAACCAACTTGGATGTCACTGTTGCTCGTGATGGCAAGAAATACTTTATTTCTTTCGATCACGGTCGCGTGGATCAAGAGATGAAGCAAATTGGCACTGTGCCTTTGACTGAACACGGTACGATCGTCCACTTCTACCCAGACCCAGATATCTTCACCGAAACCACTGTCTTTGACGATAAGGTTTTGAAAAAGAGAATCCGTGAGCTGGCCTTCTTAAACAAGGGCTTAAAGCTGACTTTCCAAGACAAGCGCAAGGATACTGCCGAAAAAGACGTCTTCCACTATGAAGGTGGCATTAAAGAATATGTGGCCTTCTTGGACAAGGGCGAGGACGTTTTGTTTGATGAGCCAATCTATGTTGAAGGCGACTACAACGGCATCAATGTCGAAGTCGCTTTGCAATACACGACGGGTTACAAGACCACGCTGATGACTTTTGCCAACAACATCCACACCTACGAAGGTGGGATGCATGAGGCTGGCTTTAAGACTGCTTTGACGCGGGTTGTTAACGATTATGCTCATAAGGCAAAAATTCTGAAAGAAAAGGACGACAGCCTGTCCGGCGAGGACATTCGTGAAGGGATGACTGCTGTCGTCTCCGTCAAGCACCCGAACCCACAGTTTGAAGGACAGACCAAGACCAAGCTGGGCAACTCCGATGCGCGGACTGCCGTTGACAAGGCCTTTTCGGACACCTTTGGTACTTTTTTGATGGAGAACCCGCAGGTTGCGCGCAGAATCGTCGAAAAAGGGCAATTGGCTGAAAGAGCACGAGTTGCTGCTAAGCGTGCGCGGGAAGTTACCCGGAAAAAGTCGGGCTTGGAAATTGCCAACTTGCCTGGCAAATTGGCCGACAATACTTCTAATGACCCTAACATTTCCGAATTATTCATCGTCGAGGGTAACTCGGCCGGTGGTTCTGCTAAGCAGGGTCGTTACCGGTTGACGCAAGCCATTTTGCCAATCCGCGGCAAAATTTTGAATGTTGAAAAAGCTTCAATGGACAGAATTTTGGCCAATCAGGAAATCAGGTCGCTGTTTACTGCGTTAGGGACCGGGTTTGGCGCTGACTTTGACGTCACTAAGGCTCGCTACCACAAACTGATCATCATGACTGATGCCGATGTCGACGGGGCACACATTAGAACCTTATTGCTGACGCTGTTTTACAACTACATGCGGCCGATGATTGAAAAAGGCTACGTTTACATTGCTCGGCCACCTCTATACCAGGTACGGCAAGGCAAAGTCGTGAAGTACTTGGATACTGATGAAGAATTGCACGACTACTTGGGCGGCTTGCAGCCAAGTCCGAAGCCAACTGTTCAGCGTTACAAGGGGCTAGGTGAAATGGACCCAGAACAGCTTTGGGATACGACCATGAATCCCGCCAACCGGCGCTTAGACCGGGTTAGCCCAGAGTATGCGGCCGATGCTGACCAAGTCTTTGAGATGCTGATGGGCAACGAGGTTGGCCCGAGAAGAAACTTCATCGATAAAAACGCGAAGTACGTAGAAAATCTGGATGCCTAGGAGGCTTTAGATGGATAACGAAACACAAGATCACCGGATTAGAAACGTTGATCTGACTCAGACGATGCGTAGTTCTTTTTTGGACTACGCAATGTCGGTCATCGTCTCGCGGGCATTGCCTGACGTGCGCGATGGCTTAAAGCCAGTCCAGCGCAGAATCCTTTATGGCATGAGCGAGCTGGGTGTTACGCCCGACAAACCTTATAAGAAATCGGCCAGAATCGTCGGTGAAGTTATGGGTAAGTTCCACCCCCACGGTGACTCATCCATCTACTTGGCGATGGCTCACATGGCCCAGGACTTCTCCTACCGCTATATGTTGGTTGACGGCCACGGCAACTTTGGTTCTGTCGACGGTGACGAACCAGCTGCCATGCGTTACACCGAGGCCAGAATGAGCAAGATTGCCTTGGAGATGCTGCGCGACATCAACA
>JAXGWL010000032.1:0-6682 GCA_040773345.1 Lactobacillus sp.
TGGCATCCCCGCATCGCTAATTTCAGCGATTGTCACGCCAGCTTGCAGCATTTTGATCAGCTCGGGCGCCTTTTGTTTGGCATTAAACTTGTGAAAAGACAAAAGCTTGTTGTGGACGCCAATCTTTTTGAGCAAAATGCCCGAGGTCCGCGTGTCTTCGCAAGCAATGTAGTCTGCCGCTTGCAGAACACGCTTGGCCCGCAAGGTAATGTCTTCTAGGTTGCCAATCGGGGTCGGCACTAAATAAAGGCGACCCTGTTTTTTCCCAAAACTACTTTGTCTTTGCATCACGATCCTCCGGATCAACGAAATTATCGAGAATGTCCAAACAAAACATACAGTCGTTGCCAGCCTCCCGGTGGGAGCCGTAGTACATGTTGCAGATGTGGTAGCCAGAGTTATAGATCGACTTTAAAGACTGCAAACCAGGCTGCATCTTTTTGGCCGCCTTAGGCGATTTGGTCAGCTTGTTGACCTTTTCGCGCAACAACTGATTTTCGACCTTTAATTCGGTATTTTCCTTTAAGGTATCTAAAATATCGTTCTCCAGCTTGGCCACAGTCTTGGTCATGACGGTCAGGCTGTGGTGCAGCTCATCTAATTGTGAGTACGGGTCCACGTTGTTCACCTACTTCATTTTCAAAACTAAATAGTCCAAACAGTTTCTCAGTTTAACATTACTATACAGCATCTGATCGGTCTTGAGCAGAAGCGCTAATAAGTTCGTGTTTTTCTGCACATCGTGGCCGGC
Source organism: Lactobacillus sp. (assembly GCA_040773345.1). Lineage (GTDB taxonomy): Bacteria > Bacillota > Bacilli > Lactobacillales > Lactobacillaceae > Lactobacillus. The sequence goes on from JAXGWL010000032.1 coordinate 752, forward strand.
CTGGATTGCGTGCTCACACTCTTGTTTTAAGCGAATAAAAACCAATTTTTCTGCGGCCTTATTTTTAACGAGGTCGGCGAGCCGGTGCACCCGCAGAAAAGCGAGCTGGTCATGAGCCAGCAGTTCCTGATGCAGGTAGTGCGTTTCCTGGGTCAGCTGGTCCAGTTGGCCGATCGCCTCTAAATCGGCAGCGGACAAGCCATAGTTTAAAAGTTCGTCTTGGGCGGTGCCCTTAAAGTTTACAATTTGCGTCCGGGAGCGAATCGTCGGCAAAATCTGCGCGCGGTTATTGGTAATTAAGATCGTCACCACTGGCGCCACCGGTTCTTCTAACAAGTTAAGCATCGCATTGGCAGCCGCCTGGGTCAGTTTTTCGGCCTGCTCGATGATAAACACTCGCAGGTCGCTTTCGTCCGGGCTTTTAGCCAATTCTTCCTTTAAAGGCCGAATCAAGTTGATCGATAAGGTCGCGCCTTGCGGGACCACCCGGATGACGTCGGGAAAATCACCACGCAAGATGCGCACGCAGTGGTTGCAAGTGCCATCTGGCTTATCTTGGCCCAGACAGTTGACATAGCAGGCCAGCCACAGTGCTGTCGTTAAAGCCATTTTTTCGTTTAACCCAGCAAAGAGATAAGCATGGGCTAGTTTGCCCTCTTTGGCTACTTGCGCCAGCTTGTGAGTGACTGCAGGATCTGCTTTTTTCAAATCAAACATGATTAAAAACGCTCGAATTGGTCAACATCTAAGACAAAGACCGTTGCCCCGCCGACATCTACTTTGACAGTTTCTGAGCCAAGGTCGGCTGCTTGGGCCAGCTGCTGGCTGCGGTGGGACGAAACCTTAATGATTTCCAAGACATCGGCCACATCACGGTCCTTGACACCAATCAAGAAGGTCGTATTGCCGGCCTTTAAAAAGCTGCCAGTGGTCGTCAGTTTAGTCGCCCGGATCTTATTTTTAACCAGGGTCTTAATGAGCCCCGCAGCATCCTGATCTTGCACGATGGCGATAATCAGTTTCACTTGTTCGTCCTCCTTATGAAAAAAGCTGTGGTGCGGCTTGACGCACGATTTGGTCACAATCAGCAACTACTTGCTCTAAAGGTTGGCTCGCGTCAATGACCTTGATGCGGGCCGGCTCCTGGACCGCCAAACGTCGGTATTCTTGGTAGACACGTTCATGAAAGGCTAATTTTTCTCGCTCCAGCCGGTCTTCGTGATCGGGCCGTTCTTTTTGAATCCGGGCCAAGCCGACCGCAGGTGCCAGCATGAATAAAAGGGTTAAGTCAGGCTGCAGGCCATTGGTAGCAAACCTATTTAAAGTCGCTACTTCCTGCACGCCCAGTTGCCGACCGGCACCCTGGTAAGCCAGCGAGCTGTCCACAAAACGGTCCGAGATGACCACCTGGCCTTGGGCCAAGGCTGGCAGCACCACATCCTGCAAATGCTGCGCCCGTTGGGCTGCATAAAGCAGCGCCTCGGTGCGCGCAGTCATCTCTGGGGTCTGGGGATCCAAAATCAACTGCCTAATCTTCTCGGCAATGCGTGAACCGCCCGGTTCACGGGTGAGCAAGACAGTCTGCTTCATTTTTTTGGTCCAAACCGGCGCCAGTTGCGCTAAAACCGACGATTTGCCCGAACCATCGGGACCCTCAAAACTAATAAAAAAACCAGGCATGAATACAATCCCTCCTGCTCAAGATTATACAAGACCCGGCTGAGAAAAAAACAAGACCACCTGTGGTGGTCTTAGCAGTTACTCGGTAATGACGCCGTCGATGTTGGTTGCGCGGGCGTGCCGGTAACGGGCTTCATTATATAAAAAAGTGTATTTGGCCTGCAGAATTTTTTCGGCCACCTTATTGTCCTCCGAAAAATCGAAGGTGATCATGTCTAAAGCCTTGTCGCTAGCTCGCTCAGCCTGCAGCTTAGCGACAGTCGCCAGCAGCCGCGCATCTTCTTGTTGCTTAATCCGATTTTTTCTCATAATGATCTTCTTCCTTGCACCGCTCTTTGCAGAGTAATGGAATTGGCGTATTCAATATCGCTGCCGACAGATAAGCCGCTTGCCAGCCGCGTCACCTTAATGCCCGCGGGTTTAATCAGTTTAGCCAAATACATTGCGGTCGCTTCGCCTTCCGAGGTCGAATTCAAGGCCACAATGGCTTCTTTAACCTGGTCGTTTTTCTGCAGACGCTTGATCAGGCTTTTGATGTTGAGTTCTTCAGGACCAATGCCATCAATTGGTGACAAGACGCCGTTTAATACGTGGTACAGGCCGCTATAGGCACCCATATTTTCAAAAGCCATGACGTCTTTGGATTGCTCAACGACCATAATGGTCGATTGGTCCCGCGTCTTAGACGTGCAAATTGCACAAGGGTCGACATCAGTAATATTGCCGCAGATTGAACAAGGTTTCAGCTTGTCTTTGACGTCTTTTAAGGCCGCCGCAAAATCGGCAACATCGTCTTTTGACAGCCGCAAGGTGTAAAAAGCCAGCCGTGTGGCTGTCTTTTCGCCAATGCCCGGCAGGCGCATGTAGTTTTCAATCAGCCGGCTAATTGGCAATGGGTACTGCATTAGTTCAAGCCCTTAGTGTACTTGCCGATACTCTGCTGGGTGGCGCTATCAATAGCTGCCAACCCTTTATTCACAGCATCGATCACTAAATCCTGCAGCATGTCGGGATCGTCTGGATCGATGGCCGCTGGCTTGATCGTCAAGTCGGTCAGTTTACGATCCCCTGTAAAAGTAGCAGTCACCATGTCATCAGCGGAAGTGCCGGTAAAGCTTTGCTTGGTGATATTGTCCTGTTCTTTTTTTAACTGTTCTTGCAATTTTTTAGCTTGCTGCATCATTTGCTGCATGTTCATGCCGCCCATGCCGCCAAAATTTGGTCTTCTGCTCATAATCTATTCCCCTTTGTGTACGTGCACTAATTCTTTGCCAAAAAGATCTTGGGCCTTTTTAACGACTTTAGTATCGTCAGCCGGCTGCTGCGACTTCTTTTTTTGGGCCAGCAACTCGTCTTTGTGCGTGGCCCAAAAACTCTGTCTGACCTGCAGCCAAGATGAATCGGCTACTAAAACGATACCATAATTATGCTGGCACAGCCGTCCTAATTCAGCTTCTAATCGCTCAACCAAGTCGGTGTTCTTGTTGGCGCGTTCAAACCAAAGCTTGTACTTACATTTTAAAACCACGCGGTCAGGACTGGCCGCCACTGGCTCGAGGACACCAGTTAAAGCTCGTTCGGAGACGCTGAGCTTCGAGATGGCATCAGACCAAACCGCCCGCACGGCTGCCAAATCCTTTTTAGTGGCTTGCGCCAAAACTTGGTAGACCTGTTTGCGGTTATCAGGATCGGTCTTAGGCGCTGCTTTTTTGACGGGCCGAGCAGCGGGCGGTTCTTGGTCTAGACGCTGTTCCAAAGCTTGGACCTTATCTTGCAAGGCCGTCAAGGCCGCTGGCGCAACCTGAGCAGGTGCTGCCTGAGCTGCCTCTTGACTAGCTTGGACGATGAACACGGTTAACGGCAACTGCTGCTGATTAGTGTAGCGCAAATCATGCAGACGGTCGTTTGCCAGGTCGATGACCTTGAATAGCCAGCGGGTGGGCACACTCTTCATTTTTTCGGCAAAAGTAGGCGTTGCAAAAGGTGCCTGCTCGCCGGTTTTTTCAGCCAGCAAAAGCTGGGACAAAAGTTCAATGACCTCAGTTAAAATGTTCTGCGCCGTCGCGCCCGCCTTTAATACGGCGGCAGCTTGCTTTAAAGCGGCAGCGGCCTGGTCTTGGGCGATTGCCAGCAGCAGTTGTTCAATCTCGCCCTGCGCTGCAAAGCCTGTCACTTCTAAGGCGTCTTGGTAGTTGATCTTGTCATTATCCAAGGCCACCAGCTGGTCCAGAATCGACAATGCATCCCGCATCCCACCATCGGCAACTTGCGCAATGACGGCCAGAGCTTTGTCATCATAGGCAATTTTTTCAGCCTTTAAGATCTTGGCCATTTGCGCCTGCAAATCTTTATTTTGGATGCGCTTAAAACGATAGCGCTGGGTCCGCGAAATGATCGTTGCCGGCACTTTTTGCAGCTCAGTCGTCGCCAAAATAAAGACCACGTTGGCCGGTGGTTCCTCCAGGGTCTTCAGCAAGGCATTAAAGGCCCCCATTGACAGCATGTGGACTTCGTCGATGATGTAGACCTTGTACTTGCCTTGGGTCGGGGCATATTTAACCTGGTCGCGAATGGTCCGAATTTCGTCGACACCGTTGTTGGAAGCCGCGTCAATTTGGATGATATCGGCCAGGGCCCCCTTGTTGGCAGCCTGACAGTTGGCACACCGATTGCAAGGTTCACCATCCTGTAAATTAGTACAATTTAAAGCCTTGGCCAAAATCAAGGCACAGGAGGTCTTGCCAGTGCCGCGGGGACCAGCAAAGAGGTAGGCGTGCGAAACCGTACCGCGTTTTAAAGCATTCTGCAAAGTTTTCGTGATTGCTTGCTGGCCGACCACATCGGCAAAAGTTTGTGGCCGCCACTTACGGTAAAGAGCACGATATGACATAGAAAAACCCCTTGATTTAAAAACCCCTTAGCCGGGCAGCTAAGAGCGTTTATTGTCAAAAAAAGGCACATGCCCTAACTGCCTTAGTGCTGCTACCTTCCGGTCCTGACACGGTTCAACAGAAGAACATTGCCTGTTTATTATGATAGCTTATTTTTCTTTTTTTGGCCAGGTTTTTGCTGGCGGCCAGCGCGGACCGCCCGAAAAAAGTTTTTCAGCATTTGACTGTTTTCCGCCCGGTAAAAACCGCGGATAACCTGGGGATGGTGGTTAAATTTGCTAACGCTCAGCAAGTCAACGACGCTGCCGCAGGCCCCGGCCTTTGGGTCAAGGGCCCCAAAGACCAAGCTTTTCAAACGAGCGTTGATAATCGCGCCAGCACACATGGCACACGGCTCCAAAGTAACAAACAAACTGCAGTCAATAAGGCGCCAAGAATGCAGGGCCTGGCAGGCTTGCCGAATGGCAATTAACTCAGCGTGTTGACAGGCGTCTTGGTCAAGCTCACGGCGGTTGTAGCCCCGACCGATGATCTGGCCCTTTTGATCGACCACGACGGCCCCGATGGGGATTTCGTCTTGAGTTTGTGCCAACCTCGCCTGTGCCATGGCCGCCTGCATGAATTCTTCTTTTTGCTGGCTAGTGAACATCCTCTACCTCGCTTTGTAAAACATAGTAGCCCTTGTCTCGCTTTAAGATCGTACAATTACCAAAAGTCCGGGTCATGAGTTTTTTAGCACTCGGCTCACCCTGCTTTTTTTGAATGACGACGAGCAGTTTGCCACCCGGGTTTAAGTGCGCGTTGGCTCCACTTAAAAAAGTAGTGACGACTTTTTTGCCGGCGCGGATTGGTGGGTTCGTCACAATCAAGTCGTACTTGTCTTTGACTTGCTCATAGCCGTCAGAAGCAAAAATATTGACGCCTAAGCCATTAGCCCGTGCATTTTTTCTAGCTAAAGCCAAGGCCCGTTCATTGACTTCGACTAAGTCAACCTTAATTTTGGGCCACCAAGCTGCCGCAAATAGGCCTAAGGGACCGTAGCCACAGCCCAAATCTAAAACACTAGCCGGCTTTTTCAAGAGGCTCATTTGTTCCAATAAGACACCGGTGCCGTAGTCGACGCGCAATTTGGAGAAGACACCGCTATCGCTCACAAAAGACAGGGTTTTGCCTGCCAGGGTGTAAGACAAATTGCGTTCGTCGTGACTCACCACCGGGTTTTTCGCGTAGTACATTTGATTGGCCATGTTGCTGCCTCCTTTTTCTTTGTTCAGTCTACCAATTTTTTAGGCAAAATAAAAAGGACGCTGCAGCGTCCTTTTTATTTTGCCTAAAAAATTGGTAGACTGAACAAAGAAAA
>JAXGWL010000033.1:0-6562 GCA_040773345.1 Lactobacillus sp.
GCAAATTTACTAACAAGTGACGCAGTCAAAAAGAATGTCTTTGACCTAAAACGCAGCTACGTCGGGCTGCACCGGTTAGGCCCCAAGGCGGCCGGCATTGACTACGACATGCTGCTGGCTTCTTACCTTGTTAACAACGAAAACAATTCGGATGATTTGGGCGAGTTAGCCCAAAAATGGGGCGACTACGCCGTCCACACCGACTTAGAGGTCTACGGCAAAGGTAAGCAGACCAAAGTGCCCGCGGCTGACCAACTTTATGAGCATTTGGCAAGTAAGGTCAACGCCATTACGACTCTGAAAGATACTTTGCTGCAGCGCTTAAAAGACCACGAGCAGGACGGTCTGTTTGACGAAATCGAAATTCCAACGGCTTACGTCTTGGCCCGCATGGAACTAAATGGCATGCGCGTTGATGCCGCCATTTTGAAAAAGCAGGGCGTCGAATTTAAAAAGCAGCTGGCAGACATTGAACAACGCATCTACACTGAGGCCGGCGAGCAATTCAATCTGAACTCGCCGAAACAGTTGAGCCACATCCTCTTTGAAAAACTCGGCTTGCCGCCTTTGAAAAAGACCAAGACCGGTTATTCGACTTCGGTGGAAGTCTTAAAGCAATTGGAACAAAAAGGTCCTATTGTCAAAGACATCTTGACCTACCGTCAGCTGGCCAAGATCCAAAACACCTATATTCAGGGCTTGCTGGACTGCATTGCGCCGGATGGCCGCGTCCACACCCGTTACTTGCAGACTTTGACGGCAACAGGCCGCCTGTCGTCCGTTGATCCCAACCTCCAGAATATCCCGACGCGGACCGAAGAGGGCAAACAGATTCGCAAGGCCTTTTTGCCAACTAAACCTGACGGCTACATCTTTTCCTGCGACTACTCGCAAGTGGAATTGCGGGTGTTGGCCCACGTGGCGGGCGACTACAATATGCAAGAAGCCTTTAAGACGGGCTTTGACATCCATGCCCACACGGCCATGCGCATCTTCCACCTCAGCAGCGTGGACGATGTAACGCCGCTCCAGCGCCGGCACGCCAAGGCCGTCAACTTCGGGATTGTCTATGGCATCTCGGATTACGGCTTGGCCAAGAACCTGGGTATCTCCCGCCGGCAGGCCAAAAACTTTATCGACAGCTATTTTGACCAATATCCACAAGTGGCTGAGTACATGCAGCGGGCCGTTAAAGTGGCCCGGGCAAAAGGCTACGCCGAAACGATCATGCACCGGCGGCGCTATCTGCCAGATATCAACGTCAAAAACTACAACCTGCGTTCTTTTGCCGAGCGGACGGCGATCAACTCGCCAATTCAAGGCTCGGCAGCCGACATCATCAAGATTGCGATGATCAACATGCAGCGCAAGCTGGACGAACTAGGCTTGCAGAGCAAGATGGTGTTGCAGGTCCACGACGAATTGATTTTTGACGTACCGGCCGCCGAATTGGCCACCATGAAAAAGATAGTCCCAGCCGTGATGCAGCACGCGGTCCAACTCGACGTGCCCCTGATTGCGGATTCGGGCTGGGGCCACAATTGGTATGATGCAAAGTAGGTGAAGTTAAATGCCAGAAATGCCAGAAGTTGAAACGGTGCGTAGAACGCTGACGCCTTTAGTTGTCGGCCGCACAATTGCCAAAATGATTGTGTGGTACCCCAAGATTGTCGTGGGGGATGCCCAAGCTGTCGCCCAAAAATTAGCCGGCAAAAAGATTTTGCGCTTAGACCGTTACGGCAAGTATTTGGAGTTTCGCTTAAGCAACAATTTAACCCTGGTCAGCCATTTGCGCATGGAGGGCAAGTACCGGCTGACGACGCCGGCTGCGCCCAAAGACAAGCACGACCACATCGAGTTTATCTTCACCGACGGCACAGCTCTGCGTTATAACGACGTGCGCAAGTTTGGCCGCATGCACTTGGTAGAAACTGGGACTGAGCGCCAGCTGACGGGGATCCGCCACCTGGGTCCGGAGCCCAACACGCCGAAATTTACCACAGCCTACTTTTACCAGGCCTTGCAGAAAAAGAGTAAAAACATCAAAACGACGCTGCTGGACCAAAACATTGTCTGTGGTTTAGGCAACATCTATGCCGACGAAGTGCTCTGGTTTGCGCAGATACAGCCCCAAAGCGTAGCCAAGAACATTCCACAAGAGCGCGTCAAAGTTCTCCACGACTGGATCAATATCTTGATTGCCAGAGCAACTCAGATGCGCGGCACGACTGTGCACAGCTTTTTAGATGCGGCTGGCCAGGTCGGCGGCTACCAAAAGATGCTGCACGTGTATGGTAGAAAAGGTGAGCCCTGTGACCGCTGCGCAACGCCGCTCGTCAAAATCAAGCTGCAAGGGCGTGGCACCGTCTACTGCCCGAACTGCCAAAAGAGGTATTAACATGCGCCTGGGGTTAACCGGTGGCATTGCCTGTGGCAAGAGCCTGGCCGACGCCTTTTTTAGAAACAAGGGTGTACCGGTGCTGGATGCTGACGAGCTGGTGCATGCGTTGCAAGGACCCGGTGGCGTTTTAGCGGCTGGCATTGGGGAAGAGTTCGGCACGGCCTTTTTACAAGATGATGGTGCCGTCGACCGGCGCAGGCTGGGGCAGCTGGTCTTTGCCGACCGACACAGCTTGGCCCGGCTGAATGCGGTGAGTCAGCCTGTGATCCGCAAAGCCATCAGCCAGGTCATTGCGCGCAATGAGGCCAAGCTGGCCATTTATGACCTGCCGCTGCTGTTTGAGCAAAACTACGAGGGCCTTTTTGACAAAACGCTGGTCATCGCGGCACCGCAACGGTTGCAGCTGGCCCGGCTCATGGCACGGGATGGCCTGAATCAGGCAGAGGCTGAACAGCGTTTGGCTAGTCAGCTGCCGCTCAGTGTGAAAATTAAGCGTGCCGACTTCGTGATTTGGAATGACGGCAGTCAGGCCCTTTTTACCGACCGCTTAGCAGAGTTTTTAGAAAAACTGGAGAACGACTATGATTTGTCCGCATTGTCATAAAAATGCTTCCCGCGTGCTTGATTCACGAGCCAGCGACGGTGGCCGCGCTATTAGGCGCCGCCGCGAATGCAGTGCCTGTGGCTTTCGCTTTACGACTTTTGAACGCGTGGAGGCGGTGCCGCTGCTAGTGGTCAAGAGAGACGGCCGGCGGGAAGAATTTAACCGCGACAAGATTTTGCGCGGGCTCGTGCGAGCTGCCGAAAAGCGCCCGCTGTCGAGCAAACAGTTGAACGACTTAACGGATAGCGTGACGCAAGCCTTGCGGCAAAAAGACCAACAGGAGGTTTCGTCACAGACCATTGGCCAAATGGTGATGGACCGGCTGGCGAAGCTTGACGACGTGGCCTATATTCGTTTTGCCAGCGTCTACCGGCAGTTCAGCGACGTGTCCGGCTTTATGAAGGCCCTGTATGAGATGATCGACAAACGCAAGAAAGGAGATTGATGGGCATGAAGTGCGAGCTATTTGCAGTCAGCGATCCGCGCCAGCCTTTTTACGTCATTAACAAAGTTGAGTTGACGTCGAGCCAAGAACGCGTTTTGACCCGGCTCTACCAGCCTTTGATCGGCGCCCAGGCACAGGCGTTATACCTGACGCTGGCCTATGAATATAACGCTTTGCCCCTCAATTCCGACTACAAGTCGCTAGTCCAATTGCAAGAGCAGACGGGGCAAAGTTTGGCCAGCCTTTTTACCAGCCTGCACAAACTGGAGGCGGTGTCGCTTGTCACGACCTACACCGCCGCAAATCAAGTGCTCGGCCGCGTCTTAAAGTTTAAGCTGGGGCAAGTCTTAAGCGCGCCAGCCTTCTTTAATGAATTTTTGCTCAGCAGTCTTTTGCGTGAAAAAGTCGGTGGCGAAGGCTTCCAGCGCCTTAAGACCGATTTTCAAACCAGTGTTATTAAAATTGGCCAGCAGGACCATGATGTTTCAGCCAGCTTTTTTGACGTCTTTCACCTCAGCCCAGCGGACTTGGCCAACCTGCCGGCCGCTCAACCGCAAAAAAAGCCAGGTTCTGTCATCAAGGCCAAACTACCGGTCGACTGGCCTGAGCTGACGGCTTTGCTTAGCCGCTACCATGTTGCAGAGACGGAAATTGATAGTCATCGCCAGCAAATTCAGCAGGTGATGGGCTTTTACCATTACAGCGAAGAGCAGTTTGCCGCCTTGGTTGCTTCCACGCTGATCCCTGGCCAAGAACGCCTCGACTTTCAAAAGATCGAGCGCGCGGCTGGCAGTGCCGCTCAAAACAAGCAGGCGCAAGACCTGCGGCAGCGTTTGACCAATCATCCCCAGGCCAGTGAAGTGTTCAAGCGTTTAGATGACCAGGACCAAGCACTGCTAAAACAAGCGCTGGCTTTGCCGCCGTTGGAATTTTTGACCCGGCTCAAGCGGGCCAAGGGTGGCTACGTGGCCGCGCAGGAGCGGCGGGTTATTTTTAACCTGCAAAACCGCACGGGCCTCACGCCAGAACTGGTCAACATGGTCACCGAGGTAGCCTTGCGCTACGATTCAATTTTGACCCAGCAGCGGGCCGATCGTATTGCCAACAGCTGGCTTGAGCATGGCGTGACCACGGCTGCTAGTGCCTTGGCCTTTGTGAAGCGGTATGAGCGAAAAGGCAAGCAGCGCCGGCAGACCGGTTATTATCAAAAAAAGAAGCGGGTTGAGCAGGGCACCGATTGGTCCAAAAAGCAGGCCAAAAAGACGAGCGACTTGTCCATGGCCGATTTGAAAAAGATGTTAGGGGGCAAAGACGAGCATGCAAGCGATTAACAAGATTTTGGCAGAGATCATGAAAGAACACGACGGCCAGGGCGCACCTCAAACCTTTTTACAAGAGGCGCTGGCCGACCCTGAAATTCAGGCTTTTTTAAAAAAGCACCCGGAAGTGGACCAACAATGGATTCGAAACAGCGCGGCCAATCTTTACAGCTACTACTTGCAAAAAAAGGACCCAAGTCGCGTGCTAGCCGGCTATGTGCCCCATCTGATCGTCAATGGCAACAGCATTGATCTGACCTTTAGTCCAGATGCAAGAATGTTGGCGCAACAGGCCGACCGCCGGCGCCAGCAGCGCTTAGAGCTAATTGCCTTGCCTAAGCGGCTGCGCAACGTCTCCTTTAAAGACTTAGACATTCAGGAAAACGATGGCCGTTTCAACGCGATCAGCCAGGCCATCAAGTTCACGGCCGACTACCAGCAAAATCAGCACGCCAAAGGTTTTTACCTGCCCGGTGACTTCGGGGTCGGCAAAACGATGATTTTGGCGGCCATGGCTAACCGCCTGGCCGCGCAAGGCACGCGGGTCGTTTTTTTGCACGTGCCGACCTTTATCGCTGACTTAAGCAAGCACATCCAGGACGGCACGGTCGGACAAGAGGTCGACCGCCTAGCTCAGGCGCCGGTCGTTATTTTTGATGACATCGGTGCTGAAACGCTCAGCCAGTGGGCGCGTGATGATGTCTTGGGCGTCATTCTGCAGCAGCGCATGGACAATGTGCTGCCCACCTTTTTCAGCTCCAACTTTGATCAAAAGGCCTTGGCGCGTCACTTTGAAGAAACGCGGGGCAACGTCGATCCGGTCAAGGCGCAGCGGCTCATGCAGCGAGTCATGTTTTTGGCCCCGGAAATCGTGGTGTCGGGGCCAAACCGACGCTTGGAAAATCAGCCTTGACGAGTTAATTCTAACTAGTATAATAATTGGCGATGAGAACATGATGTGCTTTCGTTCAGAGAGTCAGGCCATTGTTCTGGAAGCCTGGCAGTCAGAAAGCACACCCCAATTTCATTTTTAATGAGGGCAATAAACAGGTGGGCCACCTTTATCGGGCTATTAGAGGAACTGGCTTTGGCCAGTTTAAAATAAGGTGGAACCACGCTAATTGCGTCCTGTCGAGTATGACAGGACGCTTTTTTGTTTTTGGAGGTAAAAATGAGTTTTGCAATTACTTTGCCAGACGGCTCAGTCAAAAAGTTTGACCAAGCTCTGAGCGTACAAAAATTAGCTAGCAGCATTGCCGTTTCCTTAGGCAAGGCTGCCGTTGCTGCTCAAGTTGACGGCCAAGTAGAACCTTTGGACTTCGAATTGAACCATGATGCCAAGGTCGCTATTTTGACCAATAAGGACGAAGAGGGCCTGAACGTTTTACGGGCCACGGCCGCTTTCTTGTTTGCTGCTGTTGCTAAGAAGGCTTACCCAGAATTACGTTTTGGTGAACACAGCGCCGGCAAGGATGGTTTCTTTGTTGACACTGACAAGGAAAACCAAATCAAGGTTGGCGAATTGCCACAATTAGAAAAGGCCATGCAAAAAGCCATCAAGAACGGCCAGGCCATTGAACACGTGTCAATTGCTAAGAGTGAACTGGAGCAGGAATTTAAGGACGACCAATACAAGCTGGCCCTGTTAAAGGATGAAAAAGACCCAGTTGACGCTTACAGGTTAGGCGATTTCGTGGACTTTGGCTACGCTGCTTTGCTGCCAAACACCGGTAAGATCAAGCAATTCAAGCTCCTGTCAGTGGCCGGCGCTTACTGGCAAGGTCAATCCTCAA
>JAXGWL010000034.1:0-6545 GCA_040773345.1 Lactobacillus sp.
AAGGACTTCTTCCACCGGGCTGGCTTTAACGAGATCAGAACGCCGACCTTTGAAAGCTACAACATTTTCTCGCGTTCTTCGGGCGAGTCTTCTGATGTTGTTGAAAAGGAAATGTATGACTTTAAAGATAAGGGCGGCCGCCACATCGCCCTGCGGCCAGAAGGCACAGCCGGTGTTGTTCGTGCCTACGTCGAAGACAAGCTCTATGGTCCACAAGTCGTTAAGCCTTTCAACGTCTTCTACATTGAACCAACCTTCCGTTATGAGCGGCCGCAGGCCGGTCGACAGCGGGAATTCCACCAGATTGGGATCGAAAGCTTTGGCTCTGACAGCCCATTAGCAGACGTTGAAACCATCATGATGGGCCACGATCTGCTGGCTGAACTCGGTGTCAAAAACTATGAGCTGCACATCAACACCTTAGGCAATGCGAAGGTGCGGCAAGACTACCACGACGCTTTGGTTGACTACTTCACGCCTTTAAAAGACCAGTTGTCGGAGGATTCCCAGCGCCGTTTGGGCATGAACCCGCTCAGGATTTTGGATTCCAAAGAAGAGCAAGACAAGCAGTTTTTGCCAGACGCACCAAAGATCATCGATTATTTGGATGAGGACTCCAAGGCCAACTTTAAGCAAATTACCGACCAGCTCGACAACTTAGGCATCAAGTATGTCTTAGACAACGACTTGGTCCGGGGCCTGGACTACTACACCGGCGTCATCTTTGAATTCATGGTCGCTGACACTGACCTCTGGGCTTCGCCAACCACGGTCTTAGGCGGTGGCCGCTACAACCATTTGGTCGAAGAATTTGATGGACCCCAGACGCCGGCTGTCGGCTTTGGCATTGGTGAAGAGCGCTTGGTGCTGGTCTTGCAAAAGCAAAACCCTGACCTGTTCAAGGGCACAAACTTAGACTTCTTCTTGACCAATATCGGCGCAGGTAGTGAACTCAAGACCGTTGAACTTGCCCGTAGCTTGCGTGACCAAGGCTTCAGCGCCGTCTATGACGTCGATCAAAAGAAGCTCAAGGCCCAGTTCAGAAAGGCTGATCGTCTGAACGCGCGTTACGTATTGACGATCGGGGCCAAGGGCCTAGCTGCTGGCAAAATTACTTTGAAGCGCCTGTCAGACGGCAAGCAGGAAGATATCCCAGTCGAAGCAGCACAGGATATCAAACAGCTTTTAGCACAGTTTGCATAAAAGGACAAAATAGAATGGAAAAAAGAACTGACTATTGTGGCAACATTACCACTAAGTATCTAAACCAAGCAGTTAACTTGTACGGTTGGGTGCAACGCGTGCGCAACCTGGGGAATTTGATCTTCATCGACCTGCGTGACCGCGCCGGCATCGTGCAGATCGTGGTCAACCAAGACTCCGGCAAAGAATTAATGGCCACAGCCCAAAAGCTGGGCAGCGAATACGTGCTGCAAGTGAAGGGTAAGGTCGTTAAGCGTTCTTCAGTCAACCCAGAGATGAAGACTGGGGAAGTCGAAGTTGACGCCACCCAAATCATCATCTTGAATGCCGCTAAAAACCCACCGTTTGAAATCAAAGACGACTTAAACGCCAGTGAACAGACCCGGCTGAAGTACCGCTACTTGGACCTGCGGCGGCCAAGTCTGCAGAAGGCTTTGATTATGCGGTCCCAAATCGTGGAGTCGATTCACCGCTTCTTTGACAAAAACGGCTTCATCAACATTGAAACGCCAGACTTAGGTAAGTCCACGCCAGAAGGAGCCCGTGACTACCTGGTACCATCCAGAATCTACCCGGGTTCATTCTATGCCTTGCCCCAGTCCCCACAGCTGTTTAAGCAGCTGCTGATGGGTGCCGGCTTTGACAAGTACTACCAGATTGCTCGCTGCTTCAGAGACGAGGACCTGCGGGGCGACAGACAGCCAGAATTCACCCAGATCGACATGGAAACTTCCTTTATGGACGAAAAGCAAGTGCAGGACATCACCGAGCGTCTGCTGCAAAGGGTCATGAAGGAAGTTAAAGGCATTGACCTGAAGTTGCCGCTGCCAAGAATTACCTGGACCGACGCCATGAACAAATACGGCTCCGACAAGCCGGACACCCGTTTTGGCATGTTGATTCATGACTTAAGCAGCCTGTTTAAGGACAGTGAGTTCAAGGTCTTCTCAGGGGCCATTGCTGACGGCGGCTTTGTCAAAGCCATCGCTGTTCCTGGTGGTGCCAAAGCCTACTCCCGGAAAAAAATCGAAGCAATGCAAGACTATATCAAGCGCTACCACGCAAAAGGCCTTGCTTGGACCAAGTTTGCCGACGGCAAGTTCTCTGGCCCCGTTGCTCGCTTTTTAAGTGAAAAAGAACAGGCTGGTTTAAAGGACGAATTTAAGCTGGCCGGCGGCGAGCTGATCCTGTTTGTCGCTGCGCCGTGGAAGGTTTGCTGTGACTCCTTCAACTACCTGCGTCGGCAAATTGCGAAGGAAATGGGCATGATCCCAGCCCATGTCTTTGACTTCACCTGGGTTGTTGACTGGCCACTGTTTGAATACGACGAAGGCAGTCACGAATGGATTGCAGCTCATCACCCGTTTACCATGCCAGACGATAAAGGCATTAAGCTGCTGGACACCGACCCGCACAAGGCCCACGCACGCAGTTACGACATCGTCATGAACGGTGACGAAATGGGCGGCGGTTCAATCAGAATTCACAAGCGCTCTATCCAAGAAAAGATGTTCAAGGCCTTAGGCTTCACCAAGGAACGCGCTTACAAGCAATTTGGTTTCTTGCTGGATGCTTTGGACATGGGTTTTCCACCCCACGCTGGTTTGGCCATCGGCTTAGACCGTTTTGCGATGATGCTGGCCGAAAAGGACAACATCAGAGACGTCCTGGCCTTTCCAAAGAACTCCTCTGCTTCTGAACCAATGATGCACGCCCCAGCTCCAGTTGAAGATCAACAATTGGCTGACTTAGGCATTGAGGTCAGTGCCAAAGCCAAAGAGGGTACGGCAGAATACGATAAGCGCTTAGACGAAGAGGCCGAAGCCGACGTCAAAGCCCATAAAGAATAAAATTTAGTCAAAAAAAGAAGGCTGCTTTAGCAGCCTGCTTTTTTTTGTTTTTAAACAATGTCTTGCTCTTTAAAACGACCGTAAACATGCATCACCTGACTTACCGAAACAAAGGCATTTTCGTCGCAAGCAAAAATAGTTCGGTTGATCTCATGTAGGTCGGCGTGATCGATGATGGTAATTAAGACCGTCTTTTCTTCATGGGCGTAGGCGCCTTCGACATCGTGAAGAATCGTAATGCCGCGGTGCATCTTCTTTTGAATGCCATCGATGATGTGCTTAGGCTGGGTCGTAACAATCATGACTTCGAGTTTTTCGTGGCGGTTGTAGATGATATCGATGATCTGACCATTGATGAAAATATTCCAAGCGGTGTACAAGGCCCGGATCCAGCCAAAGACAAAGCCGGCAATAATCACGATTACCAAATTGATTGCGATGTTTACCTTGCCAAAAGAAGTGCCCGTTTTTTCACGAACGATGATGCCGACGATGTCGAGGCCGCCGGTGGCTACGCCGCTGCGCAAGCAGATCCCGGTGCCGGCTCCGTTAATCGCTGCCCCAAAGATGGCACACAAGACGGGGTCGATATGACCCAGGCTCAGATGAATGGCTGCAAACCAATGCATCATGAGTGCCCCTAAGACAACGGCGATAATTGTATAAAAGGTAAACTTAGGTCCGATCTTGAACCAGCCCCAGATAAAAGGCGGGATATTCAAGACGACATACATGGCACTGGTCGACAGCGTAAAAGGCAAAAAGCGCTCTGACAAGGTGTTGACAATCTGCGCAAAGCCCGTGATGCCAGACGAGTAGATGTGGCCTGGCTGCCAGAAAATATTCAAGGCTAAGCTGACCGCGAGGGCGTAGGCTAACGATGCCGACAATTTAGGCAAAAAATCGTGCCTTTGGTTAAAGGCGTACAGTTTATTATTCATTAGCAGGGTCCTTTTTTGCTAAAATAGATAGAGCAATCATAACATTAAAGCCAGCGCAATTAAACTTGCGCCGGTCTTTGTTTTTGCTCAGACTGGACTTGCAAAGGTTAATTAGAAAAAGATGAGAGGGCTGAGCCATGCCACGTTTAGCAGAAGATTTAGCAGGGACGATCAACCACAAGGTTGACGCCTTGCTGCCATCGCCAATTAGAGCTTTTGATGCCGAAATTTCTAAGATTCCGGGCATCATCAAGTTGACCATCGGGGAGCCGGACTTGAATACGCCAGACCATATCAAGCAGGCGGCCATTAAGGATATCGAAAACAATGACTCCCACTATCCGCCAATGAACGGGAAAGAGGAGCTGCGTAAGGCGATCAGTGCCTACTTACAGCGCACGCGCGGTGTTGATTATGATCCTAACGGGGAAATTTTAGTCACCGTGGGGGCGACTGAGGCCGCTTATTGTACCATGACGACCCTGCTCAACACCGGTGACAAGGTGATTTGCCCGACGCCTTTATGGTCACCATATTTCAAATTCATCCAGCTGCCTGGGGCCACGGTGGTCCAAGTCGACACTGAGGACGACGGCTTTATGCTGACGCCAGAAAAACTGGCGAGGGTAAGGGCGTCAAGGCCGTCGTTTTAAACTACCCGTCCAACCCAACTGGTCGTGAATATACCGCTGACCAGCTCAATCGCCAAGTTTATTCCAGACCGGACGCTTTTGATTTCTGGCCCGTCTAAATCACATGCGATGACTGGCTGTCGCCTAGGCTATGTTGCTGGTCCCCAGGAAATCATCAAGCAAATTAATAAGCTGCACGGCTTAGTGGTGATGACTGTCACTGACAATGTACAGGCCGCCGCTATTGAAGCCTTAACCAATGGGGCCGACGATGCTCTACGTGCACGGGATATTTATGAAAAGCGCCGTGATCTGATGGTTAATGGCTTAACCAAGTTGGGCTTTAAGATAAAGAAGCCGCAAGGTGCTTTTTACATCTTCCCAGAAATCCCGGCAGAATATGGCAAAGACGATTTGCAATTCTGCAAAGAGTTAGCGCGAAAGGCCAAAGTCGGCCTGACCCCGGGTTCTGCTTTTGGCAAGGGTGGTGCTGGCCACGTCCGGCTGTCCTACGCTGCGTCAACCGAGAACTTGCAAGAATGCCTCAAGCGAATCAAGGCTTTTTTAGCTAAACAGGGGTTAGCCTATTGACCCAAAATTTGGGGTTAGCTATAATTGAAGCATAATGCAGTGGTACTTAAGGTGCCCAGAAATGGAAGGAGGGATCTCACATGGCTAAGACAATCGTTCACGAAAACGAGTCTATTGATGATGCTCTTCGTCGGTTTAAACGTTCCGTTTCTAAGAGTGGTGCTTTGCAAGAATACCGCAAACGTGAATTCTACGAAAAACCGAGTGTTCGCCGCAAGTTAAAATCCGAAGCTGCTCGCAAGCGTAGACATTATTAATACTTGAAAGGCTTCGCTGGACAGTTCCGGCGGGCCTTTTTTTTCACCACAGAAAATGCTTATCAACGGAGGCTTTATTTAGTGGTCGAAGTTTTAAAAAGAACTTTTACGCCACAAAAGCCAGAAACGATCATGAGTCTGGTCGGCGTCAATGACAATAATCTGCACCTGTTAGAGGATCAGTGTGACTTGCAGGTGACGGATACTGGCAGCAGCATTGAGGTTTCTGGCACTGATTTAAATCAGATTAAACAAGCACTTGCCGTGTTACACGCACTAGCCCGGGTCGTCGAAAGTGGCGTCGGGATTCAAGGAACCGACGTGGTTTCCGCCATGAAAATGGCCGAAAAGGGGACCCTGAACTTTTTTGGCGACCTTTACAGCCAGGTCTTGATCCATGATGCCAAGGGGCGGCCCGTGCGCGTTAAAAACATGGGGCAAAAGCGCTACGTGGATGCTATCAAGAAAAATGATGTCGTCTTTGGCATCGGGCCAGCTGGTACTGGTAAAACCTTTTTAGCAGTGGTCATGGCCATTTCAGCCTTTAAAAAAGGCGAGGTGGACCGCATTATTTTAACCCGGCCGGCCGTCGAGGCGGGCGAGTCCTTGGGCTTTTTACCAGGTGATTTAAAAGAAAAAATCGACCCTTACTTGCGACCAATTTATGATTCGCTGTACGCTATCTTGGGTACAGACTCAACAAACAGGCTGATGGAGCGCGGCCTAATTGAAGTGGCGCCTTTGGCCTACATGCGTGGACGAACGCTGGACGATGCTTTTGTGATTCTAGACGAGGCACAGAACACGACCCAGGCTCAAATGAAAATGTTCCTGACGCGTTTGGGTTTTGATTCTAAGATGGTGGTCAATGGCGACATCACTCAGGTTGATTTGCCAGGTCACGCAAAAAGTGGTTTGATTCAGGCCCAACAAATTCTGAAGGATATTGACCAGATCAAGTTTATCAACTTCAGCTCAAACGACGTTGTCCGGCACCCAGTGGTGGCCAAGATCGTGCGGGCTTATGAAAAGGAAGGCTTTTAATGGCTGTACTGAACATTTCTTTTAACG
>JAXGWL010000035.1:0-6467 GCA_040773345.1 Lactobacillus sp.
ACGAAGTTGACCTTGCCGACGGTCTTTTGGTTTTCTAACACCTTTTGAGCCAGTGGCTTCATCTTGACAAACCATTGTTTAGACAGGCGAGGCTCAACCTGAACACCAGACCGTTCCGAGTGACCAACTGAGTGGACAATTGGCTGCACCTTGACCAAATAGCCGGCTGCATCCAGGTCCTTGACCAATTGCTTGCGGCAAGCAAAGCGGTCCATGCCCTCATACTTGCCAGCTTCAGCATTCATCGTGCCATCGTCGTTCATGACATTGATCCGCTTCAAGTTGTGGCGGTTGCCGACCAAGAAGTCATTAGGATCATGTGCTGGTGTGATTTTAACTAAGCCAGTCCCAAACTCTGGGTCAACGTGTTGGTCTTCGATAATTGGAATGTGGCGGCCAACCAGCGGCAGGATCAATTCTTTGCCAACTAAATCTTGGTAGCGCTTGTCGCCTGGAGCGACGGCCACAGCCGTGTCGCCAAACATGGTTTCCGGACGGGTCGTCGCAATTTCTACTGAGCCACTGCCGTCAGCAAACGGGTAATTAATGTGGTAAAAAGCACCCTTGTCGTCCTTGTGAATAACTTCGATGTCCGACAGCGCAGTCTCCAATTTCGGGTCCCAGTTGATGATGTACTCGCCACGGTAAATTAAGCCTTCGTTGTACAGTTGCACGAAGACCTTTTTAACAGCCTTGGACAAGCCCTTGTCCAAGGTAAAACGCTCACGCGAGTAGTCCAAAGACAGGCCCATCTTGACCCACTGGCCCTTAATAATGCCAGCGTACTCATCTTTCCAGGCCCAAACTTGCTTTAAAAACTTCTCCCGGCCCATTTGGTGCCGATCCAAGCCTTGCTCACGCAGACGTGCCTCAACCTTGGCCTGAGTTGCGATCCCAGCGTGGTCCATCCCCGGCAAATACAAGGTATCGTAGCCTTGCATTCTCTTAAAGCGAATCAGAGTATCCTGAATGGCGGTATCCCAGGCATGGCCCAGGTGCAACTTGCCGGTCACGTTTGGTGGCGGAATGACAATGGAATACGGGTGGGCTTTTTTATCGCCCGATGGCTTGAACAAGTCTTGATCAAGCCAAGTCTGATATCTGCCCTTTTCAACTTCATTAGGGTTGTATTTAGGTGCTAAATCAGTCATGCAAATCCTCCTAATAAAAAAGTCCTAGACAACTGTCTAGGACGAATGATCGCGGTACCACCTATCTTAAGCGGCACAAAGCCACTTATCTCATTGGCAGCGATAACGGAACAACCGAATTAATCTACTTTGTGTTCAATTAATTAGCAGCCAAGCTACTTATTGAGCTGCCAGCCTCTCAGCTGCACGGCCTTGTCTCTGTTAAAGGCAGCTTTCTCCTCTTGACTATTGCTTTTGCAAAAAGACTATAGCATTAAATGCTACAGCAAGCTAGTATCTTCTGCTTCGTCACTGTCTAAGAACTTTTGGTTCGGGTAGATTGGCGTAATCTGAATGCCAGCTAATGCCCGTTTAATCAGGTCATCAACATCCAATTGAGCCTCGAGCTTGCGCGCCACCTCCAAACGCGGTTTCGTCTTAGGACGAGGTGGGGCAAAGATAGTACAGCAGTCCTCAAAGGGCTTAATCGACAACTCAAAGGTACCAATTTTTTCGGCCAGGGCAATAATTTCCGTCTTATCCATCGTAGCTACCGGTCGAATCACTGGCGTGCTTGTGACATCGTTAATCGCCAGCATTGATTCCAAGGTCTGGGAAGCCACTTGGCCAACAGACTCGCCGTTAAAAATGGCCAAACCACCGCGTTTTTGGCGGATAATGTCGGCTAACCGTAGCATAAAGCGCCGCTGGATCGTCATCAAGTAACCTTCCGGCAGCTTTTCTTTAACTGTTTCCTGAATCTCAGTAAATGGTACAGCGATGAAGTTAAGTTTACCGGCGTACTGAGCGAGAACACCAGTCAATTCCTTAGCCTTGGCTAAAGCCTTCTCAGTCGTGTAAGGCGGGCTGAAAAAGTGGACGATATCGACGTCGACGCCCCGTTTTAAAGCCAGGTAAGTCGAAACCGGCGAGTCGATCCCACCAGACAGCATAAGCACCGCCCGTCCGGCAGTGCCCACGGGCATCCCGCCGGCACCTTTGATCAGCAAATCAGAAATGTAGATGGCATCTTGGCGCACCTCAATCCGCAAGACCAGGTCTGGGTGCTTCATTTCGGCCTTTAAACCAGTCATATTATTGAACAAATAGTCACCGACAAGCTTGTTCAACTGGTTAGTATCGTATTCAAATTTATGGTCGCTGCGCCGCGTATTGACCTTAAAGGTCATGCCGGGTTTAAAAGTCTCTTGCATTAAAGCCAAAGAAGTTTCTTCAATGGCTTGCAGTGTCTTCTTAGTTCGAATCACTGGTGAGTAGGTCTGAATGCCAAAGACCTTTTTTAATTTGGCATCGATTTCGTTAAAGTCCGCCCCGTTTAAGACAATATGCAAGCGGTCGTGCTTGGGGTGGATTTTAACTTCTGGATAGTCGCGCAAAACTTTTTCGACATTGCCGGCCAGACGACCAATAAAGTCGCGGCGGTTTTTGCCTTTCGTTGACAGCTCGCCGTAGCGGACCATCACTTCCGTATATTTCATAGCTAATCGTCTCCTAAATGATTGACTTGCGCAAAATGTTGGTAGATCTTGTCGAAGACTTTGATGAACTCGTCAGCTTCAGCCAAGGTGTTGTTGTCGTCAAAACTTAAACGAATTGCGCTGGTCGCCAAGTCGTCGGCTACATGCATGGCATTTAAGGTGCCGCTTTCCTCACCGCTGCGCGATGAGCAAGCGGAGGTTGTCGAAACAAAGATGTCATGAGCCTCTAGAGTATGAACCAAGGTTTCACCCCGAATACCCTGTAAGCTGAAACAGAGGATGTGGGGGGTAAAGTCGGCGTCAACTGGAGAAAAGATAGTAATCCCGGGCTTGCCCGTTAAATAGTCAACAATCTTTTGCTTAATTGCTTGTTGACGCGCCGCCTTTGTCTTTTCATCAGCTAGCAGCAGCCGCATGGCCTTAGCCATCGCCGCAATAGCCGGCAAATTTTCGGTCCCAGAACGCAGGCCCTTTTCTTGGCCCCCACCATCGTGAAGAGGTGCAAGCGTGCGACCGGTTTTTTTATAAAGAAGGCCAATACCGCGTGGCGCATGAAATTTATGGGCTGAAAAGCTCATTAAGTCGACACGGGGACACCAAACCCGGTCCCAGATGTTCTTCCCCAAAGCCTGCACATTGTCAACATGGAAGTGGACCGTCGGATAGTTGCTTAAAATGTCTCCGATTTCTGGGATGGGCTGGATGGCCCCAATTTCATTGTTGACACCCATGATGGAAACCAGGATCGTATCAGAATCCAAAGCATTTTTTAGGTCAGCAGGATTAACGCGGCCTTTTTTATCAACTGGCAAAACGGTGACACGGTAACCTAACTTGGTCAGTGACTGGCAGGCATTGGCGACAGCTGCATGCTCTACGCTGCTAGTAATGATATGACGCCCAAATTCACGCTTAGCAAAAGCCGTACCTTCAATCGCCCAGTTGTCGGACTCAGTCCCACCAGAAGTAAAAAAGATTTCCTCCGGCTTAAAGCCTAACAGCGTGGCTACCTGGCGCCGCGAGGCCTCCAGGAGCTGATGCGCGCGATCGCCAATTTTGTGCAAGCTGGAAGGATTGCCCCAGATTTCTTGCGTCACCTTGTCATAAGTTTGCAAAACAGACGGATTTATTTTTGTTGTCGCGCTGTTATCAAAATAAATCATGCTTTTCACCCCTATAAAAAACGGCCACCAAAATTAGTGACCGTTATCAACCAGACAAGTTTAGCCTAAATTCTTTGTTAATTCAACGCTTTGTCCTGCTCAGCATAGTAACTGCTTTCAATCCGGTTATAGGAACCTGGTTCAATATGCTCTAAGGCGGTGGCAATGACATCTAAGGCCTCAGAATAATTGAAGTCCTGCTGGTAGAGCTTAACTGCTTTGGCCCGGGCCTTTTTGATTTCACCGTAGTTTAAGTAACGGTTGGAGTATTGCAGAGCCAGCTGAACCAGGTCGGCGGAACTGATGATAGCGTCAGCTTCTTTATGTAAGCGATTGACGTCCTGCTGAATCTGAATCAACTCTTGCGAAATCTCTTCCATATTAATTCTGACTTGCTCAAGCTCGCCAGCAATTTTACCAACTTCGTTCACGACCAAGGTGTACATCTGCACAATAGACTTCGGCTTGCCTGGCAGCTGTCGCCGCTGCACGCGCCGATAAAGCAGGGAAATGTCTTGCTTGAAGCTATCCACTGAAGAACGGGCAATTTTTTCAGCATCGAAAAGGCCATCGACGTCTTGGCTGATCTTTTTTTGCCGATCAGCAATCTGGGCCAAGTCTTGGGTCATCGTCAACCAACGATCCTTAATTTCAGAGTAGACACCCTCTCCTTCGGCCAAATCCTGAACGTCCTTAGTATATTGGTCGTTAAAGTCAGCAACTTTAGTGGCCAAATCCAGAGCCTCTTTTAACTCGCCATGAGTCAATTCATAGCTTTCGTCGATATGGTGCAGCTTATCGATTAATTGCTGAGAGGAATGGGTCATGTCGCTTAACACACGGACCAAGCGATCCTGGCTTTTAGTGACAAAAGGACGGGCCTTGTATTCGATAGTCAGGATATTGTAGAGATGGTCGATTCGTTCGGCAATTTCTTTATTCTTTTGCATAAAGTCCTTGCTGGCCAATTTCTTGAGCGCAGCCTGGCTCTTATCAACCGCGGCGTAGAGCTGACGAATTTCTGCAAGAACATCCAGCTCTTTAATGCAGTATTTATCAGCAACCATCTTTTTATAAACAGAAGACAGCTCTTCTAACTGAGCAGGAAAAGTCTCTTGAATCTGCTGCCAACCAGTGCGAACTTGTGCAAGCTGTTTGGTTAAATCTGCCAACTTGCTTGCCATCCGGGTCAAAACTCTTTTGGCTTCAACGTGATCGCCTTGATTTGTGAGACTTTTGACGTTGTCAAAATCATTTTCAAGACTGGTGAGGATGTCTTCAATGGCATTGAGGGCCACACCATATTCAAAAGAATTGGCCAAAATTTGCTTGCGCGTCTCTTGATAATTTTTCAGCAGAGATTCGTACTGGATCCGGTTGTCACGGTTTGAATCCAGGAGCTGTTTGAAGACAGCCTTGCTGTCCCGCAGACTTCCCTGAGCGCTAGCTACTTTGCCGGTAACTTCTTTGATCAGCTTATTAGCTTGCACGAGCTTATATTTATCATTCAGCTCGGCCGCTTGGGTTAATTGCTTTTTTAGCTGGTCATGTTCTGCCCCGGCCAATTTTTGGTAAGTACCCCGCCACCTGGTAAAGGTATCTAAGCTTTCACCAGCAAGCTCCATTTTCTCGAGCCGACTGATTGAGTCAGCAGCGGCAATGTCATTTAAGCTGTCTGCCTTTTTGTCTAAATCACCGAGCAGGTGGATATTACGCCGGTTGAGCCCGATGATGACGCCAATGATCAATACGATCAGCAGTAAGACGCAGATGACAGCGATGGTAATTCCTGAAGACATCTCAATCCCCTCTCTTATTCTAAGGTCATTATAGCAGACCAGTCCATTTGACACAGGGCAAAATGGCGTCAACGCTTGCTTTTATTGGGTAAACGAAGTACAATGGCTTTCGTGTAAAATATTTGCAGCAATAAGTGACAAAAACGTCAACATCTTAGGACGCCAAGTGAACGAGTAGCCAGTGCTGCACTGAGTGAAAGTGTCAACCCAAGATGCACGAATGTTGAGCTTATTTCTCATATTTTACTCCAAAAAATTACTATATTTGATGGAGGATTTTTTATGTCAAGATATACTGGTCCAACTTGGAAACGTTCAAGACGTTTAGGCATTTCTCTTTCCGGTACTGGCAAGGAATTGTCACGCAGAAACTACGCCCCTGGCGATCATGGTCCTAACCACCGTGGCCGTCTTTCAGAATACGGCGAACAGCTGCACGAAAAGCAGAAGCTGCGTTGGATGTTCGACATGAACGAACGTCAATTCAGAAACCTCTTCCTGCGCGCCGGCAAGATTCGTGAAGGCCAACACGGTACCAACTTCTTAATCCTGTTGGAACGCCGTTTGGACAACATCGTTTACCGCTTAGGCTTTGCTACTACCCGTGCTCAAGCCAGACAACTGGTTAACCACGGCCACGTCTTAGTTGACGGCAAGCGTGTTGACATTCCTTCTTACGAAGTTAAGGTTGGCCAAACTATTAGCTTGAAGGAAAAATCCAAGAGTTTGCAACAAGTCAAGGATGCCCTTGATGCAGTTGTTTCTCGTCCGCCATTTGTATCATTTGATGACAACAAGCTGAGCGGCAGCTTAGTTCGTTTGCCAGAACGTGACGAAATGGAACCTGAAATTAACGAAGCCCTTGTCGTTGAATTC
>JAXGWL010000036.1:0-6415 GCA_040773345.1 Lactobacillus sp.
AGAAGTTGGCAAGATGGCTGAACAGGCGAAAACTGCCGTCCGCAATGTCCGGCGTGAAGCGATGGATAAGTTAAAACGTCAGCAGAAAAATGGTGATTTGACCGAAGACGAACAACATGCTTTGGAAAAGCAAGTCCAAAAGGTCACCGACAATTCGACCAAGAAAATTGACGAATTGGCTGCCAACAAACGCAAGGAGATCACCGAGGGCTAATGGTTAACAAACATTGTTGCCACTTGGCCATCATCATGGATGGCAATGGCCGCTGGGCCAAACGCCAAGGCAAGCCGCGCGTTGCCGGCCATCAAGAAGGGATGGAGAATGTGCGCCGCATTGCCCTGGCCGCCAGTCGCATGGGCATTAAGATCTTAACGCTCTATGCTTTTTCGACGGAAAACTGGGCGCGCCCCAAGCAAGAAGTGGCGTTTTTGATGAACCTGCCGGTGCGCTTTTTTAACCACTATATGCCGCTTTTGATGGAGAATCAAATCAAGGTCAACATTATGGGCTTTACCGATAAACTGCCAGCCAGAACCTTGGCAGTTGTCGAAAAGGCGCAAGAAGAAACCAAGGCCAACACTGGCATGGTGTTGAACTTTGCCTTTAACTATGGCAGTCGGGCCGAGATCACAGCTGCGGTCAGGAAACTGGCACAAAAGGCTGTGACTGGCGAGGTCGAACCTGATCAGATCACTGCTGACTTGGTGAGCCAGGAGCTCATGACGGGCAAGTTTGGCGACTTGAGTGATCCTGATCTGCTTATCAGAACTTCCGGTGAGCAGCGTCTCTCCAACTTCTTGCTTTGGCAGCTGGCCTACAGTGAGTTTTATTTTACCGACAAGTATTGGCCTGATTTTAATGAGGTCGATTTAAAGCAAGCGATTGCTGCCTTTGAGCAACGCGATCGCCGTTTTGGAAAGATTTAGAAAGAGATTATGAAACAAAGAGTCATCACAGCAGTTATTGCCCTGTGTTTGTTTATTCCGATCGTTTGGGCCGGCGGCATTTGGATTGATTTAGCCGTCGCCCTTTTTGCCGCTATTGGCATCAGCGAGATTTTCTTGATGAAAAAAAGGGTGCTCGTGTCGCTAGAGTTCCTGTTGGCGCTTTTGGCAACTCTGACGATGGCCGTACCAAATAGTTTCTTCAACTTCTTGCCACCACACCTGGGCCGGCTGAACATTTACTTTATTTTCATTATGCTCTTGCTGGTCTGGACCGTGTTCTCCAAGAACAAGGTCAACTTTGATGACGTCGGCGTCTACACTGTGGCCTCAATGTACATTGGCACTGGCTTCCACTACATGGCTGCGATCAGAAATACGCAGCAGGGCTTAGCGCTTTTGTGCTATGTCTTCGTGGTGGTTTGGTCGACCGACATTTTTGCCTACACCTTTGGGCGCAAGATTGGCCGTCACAAGCTGTGGCCAGTTATTTCGCCAAATAAGACCTGGGAAGGCTCGATTGCCGGTTGCCTGATGGCGGTTCTTTTAACGACCGTCTATGTCTTTTTAGTACCGGTCAACCGGCCAAAGGCCGTTTTGATTATTGCCAGTTTCTTCTTGTCGATTATCGGTCAAATCGGCGATTTGGTGGAGTCGGCTTACAAACGCCATTATGGCGTCAAGGACTCCGGCAAGATTTTGCCAGGTCACGGCGGCATCTTAGACCGCTTTGACTCCATGCTGTTTGTCTTGCCGACGGTTGCTCTCTTAGGTGTTTTATAGGAAGTAAAGCATGCAGGGAATTTTAATTTTCATTGTCGTCTTCGGCGTCCTTGTCTTCGTGCACGAGTTTGGCCACTTTGTCATGGCCAAAAGGGCCGGCGTGCTGGTCCGCGAATTTTCAATCGGCATGGGGCCCAAACTGGTCCAGACGCGCCGCGGTGAAACGACCTATACCATTCGCTGGCTGCCTTTGGGCGGTTACGTCCGGTTAGCTGGCAGCGATGATTCTGCTGAAATTGAGCCGGGAACGAATGTTGTCTTGGCGCTTAACCAAGCAAATAAGGTGGTCCGCATTGATGCTTCGGAAGCTGATTTACCCATTGAAGGCGTCCCAGTCCAAGTTGAAAAAGCGGACTTAGTCGATGACCTCACGATTTCTGGGCGCGAAAATGGCCTAACAGAAAAGACTTACCAAGTTGATCCGCAAGCTACTTTAATCGATAAAGACCACAATGAATTAATCATTGCACCCCGTAGTCGTCAGTTTGAGCAAGCGACGACTTGGCAAAAGTTGGGCACTAATGTAGCCGGCCCTTTGCTGAACGTCTTGCTAGGCTTTGTCGTCTTTATGATCTGGACCTTTGTCGCAGTCGGGCCAAGCACGACCACTATTGGCAGCGTCCAGGCCGGCATGCCTGCCCAAAAGGCAGGCCTACAGGCTGGTGAACGGATTGTGGACATCAATCAGCAAAAGGTAACTTCTTTTGACCAAATCGGTCAAAAATTGGCTGCTGGTAAAAAAACAGCGGTCACTGTCCAAAAAGGCGCTCGGCGCCGGACCGTGACCCTGCAGCCGAAAAAGGTCAAGCAGGGTGGGCAGACCGTCTATCAAATTGGCATCATGGCTAAACCGGACAACAGTCTTGGTGCTAAAGCCAAACGCGGTTGGCAAACCAGCGTGCAGACCACGGGCATGATTTTTGCGGCGGTCGGCGACTTGTTCAGAAACTTTAGTTTAAACAAGTTGTCAGGCCCAGTGGGCATTTACTCAGCTACCGCACGGGTGTCCCGCTATGGCCTGCAGGCGGTGCTTGCCTTTACGGCGATGATCTCGATCAACTTGGGGATCGTCAACCTGATCCCGATTCCAGGTCTGGACGGCGGCAAGCTCTTGCTCAACATCATTGAGCTGCTGCGGGGCAAGCCGATTAAGCCTGAACATGAGACGATTATCGATTTAATCGGCGTCGCTTTTTTGTTATTATTGATCATTGCAGTTACAGGGAATGATATTTACCGCTACTTTATTAAGTAGCTATGAGGAGGAAAAGAATGCGGCAATCTAGTTTTTTCATGCCGACTTTAAAGCAAACGCCAGCAGATGCTGTTGCTAAAAGCCACCAGTTGATGCTGCGCGGCGGTTATATCCGGCAGGTCACGGCGGGGGTTTACGCTTATCTGCCTTTGGCCTACCGCGTTTTAAATAAGGCCCAAAAGATCATGGAAGAAGAAATGGCCAAGATCAACGTGCCCGAAATGCTGATGCCGGCTTTACTGCCAGCCAGTTTGTGGCAAGAGTCAGGCCGCTTGGAAAAATACGGGGCCGAAATGTTCTGTTTGAACGACCGCCACGATCGGCCATCTCTATTGGGTCCGACTCATGAAGAAACTTTTACCGAACTAATCGCCAAGAATTTGAAGAGCTACAAGCAAATGCCGATCGCTCTTTACCAAATTCAGACCAAGTTTAGAGACGAGAACAGACCGCGCTTTGGTTTGTTGCGGGGCCGTGAATTCATCATGCTCGATGCTTACAGCTTTGCCGCTACGCGCGAGCAGTTGGACCAGCAATTTGCGGACGAAAAGCAAGCCTTTGAGAACGTCTACCGGCGTTGTGGTCTGACCGTTAAGCCAGTTATCGCCGACTCTGGCACCATGGGTGGCAAGGATTCCACCGAGTTCCAAGCGCCAGCCGCCATCGGTGAAGACACCATCGCGGTCAACGCCAGTGGCACTTATGCGGCTAACTTGGAAATGGCGCAAAGCATTGACGACTTCAAGCCTGAGCCAGAAGAGCCTAAGAAGCTGCAGAAAGTAGCAACCCCAGGCTGTGATACCATTGCAAAGCTGACGAAGTTCTTAAAGGTGCCGGCCACTAGAATTGTGAAGTCGATTGTTTACCTGTCTGATGACAAGCCAATCTTAGTTTTAATGCGGGGCGACAAGCAGATCAACGAGGCAAAACTAGCCCACGTAATTGACGCTAACGACTTGCACGAGGCTGAAACCGCTGACTTGCAAAAAATTGCCGGCTGTGAAAAGGGTGGGGTTGGTCCTATCAAGGCCGACTACGCCGAAAAGATTATTGCCGACAACACAGTCAAGAATTTAGTTAACTTCGTCGTTGGCGCGGGTGAAACTGACTATCAATTCGAAAACGCCAACTTAGACCGTGACTTTAAAGTTGACAAATTTGCCGACATTCGCGTCGCTAACGAAGGCGAACTGGACCCAGTGGCCCACGAACCACTGGAGTTCACGACCTCCATCGAAGTTGGGCACATCTTCAAATTAGGTACTTACTACACTAAGACCATGGGCGCTAACTTCTTAGACAATAACGGCAAGGCCCAGCCAGTCATCATGGGTTCTTATGGCATTGGTGTTTCCCGGATGCTATCAGCCATCGTTGAACAGCACTTGACTAAACATGGGCTTGCTTGGCCGAAGGAAATTGCGCCGTTTGCGATCCAAATCGTTCAGATGAAGATGAACGATGCTGCTCAGACCGAGCTGGCTGAAAAACTGGAAGCTGACTTAGGTCAAAAATACGACGTGCTGTACGACGACCGCAAAGAGCGGCCAGGCGTCAAGTTTAACGATGCCGACTTAGTGGGTGCGCCACTGCGGATTACCGTCGGCCGGAAAGCCCAAGATGGCATCGTCGAAGTTAAGCGGCCAACTGACAACAAGGCCCAAGAAGTTGCTGTTGCCGACTTAGCCGCCCTCGCAACAAAAGAGTTAGGATAATTTTTGTGAGTAAGCAGAAAGATCTTTTTCAAAAATTATTAAGACAAATTAAATTTCCAACTAGTTTCCCCGACAATGAAATCGTGCAAGCTGGCGAGATCCAAGACGTGGACGTCTACCCAGAAAAAAAGACGTGGTTGCTCCACGTCTTTTTTGAAACACCCTTGGAATTTGCGACCTATGAGGCTTTAAACAAAGCCGTGGCCGCTAGCTTTGAACCTGATGTTAAGGCGGGCCTAGTGATTAAAACGGCGACAGGTGACCCCAAATTCTTGCCGGATTACTGGCGTTACATGCTGGACCACGACGCAAGTCTGCCCAAGTTGACCGCTGGTTTTTTGCATAATGAAAAGCCCGATTTCTTAAATGACCAATGGATCATTACGGTGCAAAATCAGGTTGAGGCGCAAGCGTTAGACGAGCATACCTTACTGCAGCTAGGATTAGAATACCGCAAATACGGCTTTTTCAACGTTAAGTTTGTTTTGAAAAAAGACCGTGAAAACAGCCGGGAAAATCTCCAGAGTCTGGAACGGGAACAGGCTGAACACGAAGCCAAGCTGCAAAAAATTCACGATGAGATGCCACCGGCTCCGCCCCAGCCCGCACCGGCACCGGCGCCCCGGCGCTACAGCCGTAAGAGTGCGCCAGGTGAATTAAGCGACGGCTACCAGCAAGTGCAGATGAAGGAGCTCGTCGATGGTTCTCGCCGCATCCAAGTTGCGGGTCACATTTTTAAGTGCGAGCTGCGTGAACTGCGTTCAGGGTCGAGTATTTTTACCGGCGAGATCACAGACTATACCGATTCAATCGCCTTTAAACGCTTTATTTCTAATCCAGACCAGTTGGACTTTTTTAAGGAAATTAAGCCTGGCCAGTGGGCCACTTTGCAGGGCAGCGTCATGGATGATCGCTACCAACACGATCTGGTCTTAAACATCGATCAGCTGGAAATAATTAAACACACAGGCCGGACGGAAAAGTACCAAGGCGCCAAAAAACGGGTGGAACTCCACCTGCACACCAATATGAGTGAGCTGGACGCCACCAACGCTCCGGAAGACTTTATCGCCGCAGCCAAAAAGCTGGGGCAGACTGCCTTGGCCATTACTGATCACGCCGACGTGCAGTCATTTCCGGCCGCCTACCATGCAGGCGCAAGTGCCAAAATGAAGATCTTGTATGGCGTGGAAGCCAACATGATCAAGGACTCAGCCAAGCTGGTCTTAAACCCAGCCGACCTAAAGTGGGAAGGGCAAGAGTTTATTGCTTTTGACACCGAAACTACAGGCCTGTCTGCGGTCTACGATACGATGATTGAAATTGGGGCCGTCAAGATGGTGGATGGTGAAGTGATTGACCGTTTTGACAAATTCATCAACCCGCACCACCCGCTGGCTTCAACTACGATCAACCTGACCTCGATCACTGACGAAATGGTCAGTCAAGGTGGGGATGAAGCCGACGTCGTCAAACGTTTTATAGACTTTTGCGGCGACCGGCCGCTGTGTGGCCACAACGTCCAATTTGACGTGGGCTTTGTCGATGCGGCCTTGCGCCGAGCTGGCTTGCCTACAATCAAGCAGCCGGTGATTGATACCCTCGAGCTGTCAAGGCTGTTGCACCCAGAGCGCAGCAACCACAAGCTGGACACGCTGACGCGTAAGTACAATGTGGTGCTGGACCACCACCACCGCGCCGATTCCGATGCCGAGGC
>JAXGWL010000037.1:0-6327 GCA_040773345.1 Lactobacillus sp.
AAGGTCAAGACAGGCACATGCAGCTCGTCAACAATCTTGGCGCATTGCAGAACTTGTCGTTTTGTCATGAATTGTGCCTCGTCAATCAAGACACAGGCCACATCGCCTACCAGCTTGATCTTTCTTTTAATGTAGACAAATAAATCCAAGTCATTGTCGATCGTCTTAGCAGGCCGCTTTAAACCAATCCGTGAAGCAATCACGCCCCGGCCAGAACGGTTATCTAAGCTGCTGGTCATCAATGCAATGTGGCGGCCTTGCGCCTCATAGTTGTGAGCAACTTTTAAGATCTCAATTGTCTTGCCACTGCTCATTACCCCGTAATTAAAAACAAGCTGCGCCATTTTTCCCTTCCTTTGCTAGCATTCTTGCCTTAATAGTATAGATGAAAAAATCAAAAAGATAAAAAATCTTTTATCAGACAAGTGTATGCTAGAATATTGACAGATTTTATGGTTAAGGAAGAAGCACATGAGTATTAAATCAGGTTTTTCAAAAGCTGTTGGCAAATCATCTTACTGGTTCCTGCACAATATTTTAAAAGGCGGCACAAGTTTTCCTGGCAAGCTGGCGATGAAAATAGACCCAACCGTCCTAAGCAATTTAAGCAAGGATTACCAAACAATCATCGTGACTGGCACTAATGGCAAGACGATGACGACAGCCTTAATTGCCAATATTTTTGCTAAAGCCGGCTGGGATGTCTTGACTAACCCCTCTGGCTCGAACATGCAGCAGGGCATTGTCACTGCCTTTTTAGCCCACAGTAAAAAACATGGTCAAAAGCACGTCGCTGTGCTAGAAGTTGACGAAGCAAACGTCCAGTTGGTCGCCGGCCTGCTCAAACCGGCAATCTTTGTGTTAACCAATATTTTCCGTGACCAGATGGACCGTTACGGCGAGATTTACACAACCTATGACAAAATTGTAGCCGGCATCAAAGAGGCTCCAACTGCCAAGATTATTGCCAATGGCGATTCTAGCATCTTCCAACGCGTCAAACTTCCTAATCCTAAAGTCTACTACGGTTTTGCGCCTGCAGCGGATCAAGAAAATAATGACCAAAAGGCTGCCGTCAACACGGAAGGCGTGCTGTGTCCTCGTTGTGACCACATCTTGCACTACCACTACATCAGCTATGCTAATTTAGGCGACTACTTCTGCCCCAACTGTGGCTTCCAGCGCCCAGCTTTAACTTACAAAGTAGATAAAATTGAGTCCGAAACACCCAATTCCATCAAGTTCCAAATTGATGATCACGAGTTTGGCCTTGCAATTGGCGGCCGCTACAACATCTACAATGCCCTCGCAGCTTACGCCACCGCCGTCGAATTCGGCATCAGTTCACAAGACGCAGCTAACGCTTTAGCTCAAAGCAAACGCGTCTTTGGCCGCCAAGAGTTGATTAACTACGGCGGCAAAGAAATGGACCTGATTTTGGTGAAAAACCCGGTCGGCTTAAATACCGTATTAGCCATGCTCAATACCGAAAAAGATGACTACACCTTGGCCTGCTTGTTGAACGCCCACCATGCGGATGGCATTGACACGAGTTGGATTTGGGACGCCAACTTCGAAGACTTGGATAAAAGCAAGATCAAGAAAGTCATCGCTGGCGGCGAACGTTGGCACGACATGGGCTTTCGGATGGAAGTCACCGGTTTTGACCCTGGCACGATGAGCATCACGCCCGACGACGAAACGCTGCTGCGCGAATTGCGCACTGCGCCAACCAAGAAAATATATGTCTTAGCCACCTACACTTCAATGCTGGCACTACGGCAAACTCTGGCCAACCAGAAGGTTTTAAAGAGAAGAATCAATTAACTAGTAAAATAAAAAAAGAACGTCTGTCTTCTAAACTTGAGGACAGGCGTTTTTTTTAGGCGTCGTTTTCTTTTAAAAAAGCGCTGATGATTCGTGACCGCATTGCAATAAATAATTGGTTGTGGCCGTTGGGGTAAACACGGTTGGTTAACAAAATTAGTGCCGACTGCTGCACACGGTCAAAGAGGACCAGCGTGCCGGTAAAGCCGGTATGGTAAATGATTGGGTAGTGCCAACGCGGATCAAATAATAAGTTCCAGCCCCAGGAACGCGGCTGCACGCCACGCGGCGTCTTAACATCAAACAGCTGCGCAATGGTGTCCTGTTTTAGGGCAACATTTTCAGGAGCTAAACCTAAGTAGCCTTTTGCTAAAGCTATCAAATCCGTCATATTTGAAAAAAGACCAGCCGAACCACACTGGGCACCTAATTGCCAGCCCTTGGGATCGTGGACCCTGCCTTGCAGGACCTGATCGCCGACAAAGGCCGTTGGCACACACTCTTTTTTGACTGGGTGGTAGCTCGTCGCTTTAAGCGGTTCTTTTGCTAAGACGCGTTCTTGCACCAAGTCTTGAATAGGTTGGCCTAAAATACGCTCTAAGACCAAGCCCAGCAAAATGAAATTGGTGTCGGCATAACGCATCAGGCGGCCAAACTCTTTGGTGACAGGCAACTTGACAATGGCGCGCATTAACTGGTCACCAGTTAATTTACTGCGATGCGGGATCCAGCCTTTGATACCGCTAGTATGCGTCAACAGGTGAAAAAGACGGACACGGCCATCGCCAAACTCAGGCACAAACTGCCGCAAGGGCTCATTAAAACTCAATTGGCCTTCTTCACGCAGCTGCAAAGCTACGTTTAGGGTACCCAAAACCTTGGTGAGACTCGCCAAGTCATAAATTTCGTCGGGCAACAGCTGTTGGGGGTGCGGCAGCCAGCGATCATCGCCAATGGTCGCTCGAAAAATATGCCCATTTTTCAAAAGAGCATAATTCACGCCAGGCACGACTCTTTCAAAGACCATATCTTCAATTAGACCCTTTGTCTTGGTAAATGCTGGCATCAGTCCACCTCCCTTTTGCCTAATAAAAAAAGCCGCTAGAAAACTCTAGCGGCTACGATTGGGATGTTGGGGCTCGAACCCAAACATCCAGGAACCAGAATCCTGTGCCTTACCAATTTGGCTACATCCCAATAAATCACCCGCACGAGAATTGAACTCGTAACTCCACCTTGAGAGGGTGGCGTCTTAACCATTTGACCAGCGGGCAAAGTCAACGACTAATAATATAAAAGAACGACAAAATATTGTCAAGCAGAAAAAATTGGGATGTTGGGGCTCGAACCCAAACATCCAGGAACCAGAATCCTGTGCCTTACCAATTTGGCTACATCCCAATAAACAGGCTAGTTTACTAGCCCCTGTTCAATTCGGTGAACATTTTAACGCCTTTTACAAAACGGCGCAAGCCGTCCTGCACCATGGCTAATGGCGCCGCCAGGTTAATGCGAATAAACTGCTCCCCATTGCCACGATAGACTCTGCCAGCAGTTATGCGGAGACCGGTCTTTTCATAAATAAAGGCCGCCAGCTGTGCTGAGTCAGCACAGACTTGGCTCACATCGAGCCACATTAGATAAGTGGCTGGCCCAGAGACATCCACCACTTGCGGTAATTCTTGCCGTAAATAGTGGTCAACCCAGGCAAAATTTGTCCTGATTTGGTCTAACAAGGCGTGGAGCCAAGCCGCACCCTCTGTGTAAGCCGCTATTGATGCTGGGGCTGCCAGCAAATTGGGTTCCGCTAATTCGTCATTGTTAATGCCGCGACTCACGATCTCATACAGGTTCCGATTGGGAATAATGTCTGTCGCTGCGTGCAAGGCGGCCACATTAAAAGTTTTGCTGGGTGAAGTGAGCACGATGACATTGTCTTGAGCTGAGCCAGTCACTCTGACGGCTGTATTGTAGCTACCTGCGCGCACTAGGTCACCGTGAATTTCGTCAGCTAGCAGCACCACATGATTTTGCTGACACAAGTCAGCCACTTTTTGAACCTCTTGCTTGCTCCACAACTGACCGGTGGGGTTGTGCGGATTGCAAAAAATCATGAGCCGGGTCAGCGGGTCCGCTAGTTTTTGGGCTAAATCGGCCCAGTCAATTGCATAACGATGATGTTCATAATGCAAAGGATTGCTTAAAGTGCGGCGCCCGTTATTTTCAATGGAATGGTAGAAAACGTCATAGACCGGCTCTTGCACCAAAACTTTGTCGCCCTGATTGGTTAAACGGCGCACAATAGACGAAATAGCCGGTACAACCCCCGTCACAAACAGCAGCCAGTCTTTTTTTAAAGTAAGCTGGTGTTCTTGTTGAAACCAGTCCATGATGGCCTGGTAATAGTCGTCTTGAAACCACTCATAGCCAAAAGCTCCAAAGGCCACCTTTTTTTGCATGGCTGCAACAATCTCAGGAGCTGTTTTAAACTCCATGTCGGCAATCGTCATTGGCAAGTCGTGCGTTTTTGCGTCCCACCACTTGACCGAATCGGTACCGCGTCGCTGCGGTGCATGTTCAAAGTCGTACTTCATTACTCTTACTCCTTTGCTTGTTGATTTTGGTCAGAGTGGTTGCTCTTCTGACCTATGCGCGGACAATTAATTGCCGTTTGCTGCGAATCAACCTTTTCTGGGTCCATGATCAACTCGCCAATTGCATCGGCAGTGATTGAACCCGACAGTGGGTTCTTGATGCTTTCAATGCGCCCTTTGATTTGAGCAGAAATGTTGCTGCAGTATTCAAAAGCCAGGTCAGTGTGGTTCAACCGGCAATTTTCCAAAGTTAAATCATCAATGTAATTTAAGCCCTGGTCGCTGACAATTGTGCAGTTGACAAAGCGAATTTTTTTCGTATTCCAGGCCAGGTACTCACCATCCTAAAACACAGTCGTAAAGAGTAACGTCTTCACAATTCCAGAAATTATCTTTGCTGACAAAATGACAATGGTGGGCCTCAATATGGCGACCGCCATCAAAGGCGTAATTACCCACAAGCCGGACGTGATCTAAGAAAACATTGGCACTGTCTTTGCCAAAATAATCACCGCTGACCGTACAGTTTTTCATTTTAAGGTCCCGACAGGTCCACATGGTTTCTGTGGCATCAGCAAATTGCACGTTCTCTAGTGAAATATTCTGACAGCGGCAAAAAAGCTTGGGTGCTTGCAGGGTACAGTTCGTCAGGGCAATCTGCTTGGTATACCAAATCCCACTGCGAGCCATTGTCTCAAAGATGCTGTCGTTGACCGTAATTTTTTGAGCGTACCAGAGCGGGTACTCCCACTGGAAAATTACCTGTTCTAAGTCTAAATTGTGGCAAGTTTTTAGAGGTGACTCCCCCTGACCAAAGATGGTCTTCACTAAAGCAGCATCGTGCAAGCCATAAAGAGGTCGTTCACCAGCAAAAAAAGCGTTTGCAATGGTTTGTCATTCATCCTCCTATCTGGGCTTAAATTATAAGTCCTGCATAGTGCCATTAAAAATACCAATATAAAATAGCAAAGTATGCTCTAAAATTATCGCTTTTCGTTTTTAAACATCAAAAAGTAGCTGAGGACAGCTAGCAAACCGACGGCTGTTAAAAAAGCAAAGGCAAGTCCTGTCCCCACTGCCGTGGCGTGGCGGTAAGAGCCGCCGCTATTTTGCACGGCAGCAACAATTGCCGCCGTGATCGTCGTGCCCAGGCTAGCCGCAAATTGTTGGCCGGTTTGAAAAACTGCCGTCGCATCGCTGTGCAAGGCTGGTTTTTGCGTCTTCATCCCCTCCGCCAGGGTGTTGTTAAAAGCCATCTGCCGACCAACCATCATGAAAGCGTAAAAGACAATAATCATCATGGTCGTCATTGTCAAACTAAACATTGCCAAAAGCAGACAACCAATCGTCAAAGTGAGCGCACCAGTGTATAAGGGCCAGGCTGCTCCTTTTTTATCGTACCAACTGCCAAAAGCAGGATTAAGTACTGCAGCCAGGATGCTACCAGGCAGCAAAATCAAGCCACCAACTAAGGCAGTGGAATGATTCACGATCTGGGCATAATTTGGCAAAATAAAGCTGGTCCCCAAGTTGACGAATTGCAGAGCTAAGTAGGCAATAAAGGCCCAGACGAAGGCCCTGATCTGAAAAACCCGGATATCAAACAAGGCCTTTTGAGCAGTTTTTGATAAGCGCACAAACCAAGCCATTAAGACAGCCGTTAAAAGCAGACCACCCCAAAACAGCCAGTCAAGCTGACTGATCCGGTTAATGGTCAGCGAGAAGCTGACCATCGCCGCCGCAATGACTGCGTAGCGGACCCAATCAAACTGCAGCCGTTTGACCGGGTGGTACTTCTCAACACTGAATAAACCCAAAATTAAAACTAAGAGAGCTAGGCAAACTACGATGTGGAAGATTAACCGCCAGTTCCAAAAGTAAACGACGGCGCCCCCAAAAGTAGGAC
>JAXGWL010000038.1:0-6272 GCA_040773345.1 Lactobacillus sp.
ATTGCAGCAAGCATTAGTCATCATCCTCCTGAATCCCCCGGCTATGGTCAGCAATTAGTTTTGAAAGATTCTTGCGGAATGTTTCCGAAGCATCAAACCCCATCATCTTAGCGCGGAAGTTCATCACGGCCACTTCGATGATATTGTCCATGCTCCGACCAACTTTGACTGGAATTGTAATCTGCGGCACGTCGACGCCACAGATTTTCTTAGTGTTTTGGTCTAGACCCAGGCGATCATAATTGGCATTTTTGTCCCAATCTTGCATATTAATGATCAGCCGCACTTCACATTTATCTTTAACCGCACCAACGCCAAACATATCAAAGACATTGATCAGGCCAATGCCCCGAATTTCGACCAAGTGTTTTAAGATTTTGGGTGCTGTCCCCAACAAGGTCCGTTCATTTTCAGGATAGATATCGACGCGATCGTCAGCAATCAGGCGGTGCCCTTTTTTGACCAGCGACAGGGCTACTTCGGATTTGCCAATGCCGGATTTACCAACCAGCAAGACGCCAATCCCGTAAAGTTCGACCAACACGCCGTGCATACTCTTACGCGGCGCCAGCTTGTCACTTAAATAGCGCGTTAAAACACTGAGTACATAAGTCGTTGCGGCCCCAGTAGCCAACACTGGGATTTGCTTTTTGCTGGCTGCAGCCAGCAATTCAAGGGGGATAGGTAAGTTGCGGGCAATCACAAAACAAGGCGTGTGATCTGACGCCATGCGGTTAAACAAGTATTCCTTGTTAGCAGAGCTCTTGCGCGCCAAATAAGAAATTTCCGTCTGCCCAAACATTTGAACTCGGTCGTAAGGATAAAAGTCAAAATAGCCAGTTAAAACCAGACCAGGTCGTGAAATATCGGAAACCTTAATTGATCTTTTTGCCAAGTATTCCTCGCCCTGTACAACTTTTAACTGGGGATTATCGTGCACCAGCTGAGCAATCGTAACAGCCTGTGTCATTTAGGATCATCTTCTTTGTGATTAGCATCTTTGTCTGGCTCATCGTCTTCAAAAGTAGCCTTGAAGTTCTGGGCCTTTTTACGTTCATGAACGCAATCATCGTCTGCATAAAACTGAGTTGGACTCTCGTCCTCCTCGTTATGACTGAATTTATTGATCAGCCAGAGGACAAGCACAACAACGACGATTGCTGGTAAAAGTGCAAAAAACATTTTAAAGACAACAAACAAAATGCTGACAATGACAGCAGCAACCAACACTAAAGTTAAAATTCCAACGATACTCATCTTTTCACCCTATTCCGGATTTTCTTGGCTTAAGCGCCACTGCAGGTAGGCATTGATAAAAGGATCAAGCTTGCCATCCATTACGCCGTTCACATCAGCCGTTTCATAATTGGTGCGGTGATCTTTCACCATGCTGTAAGGGTGAAAGACGTAGGATCGGATCTGCGAGCCCCAGCCAATTTCTTTTTGCTCGCCTTTGAGCTTAGCCTTTTGCTCACGCTTTTTGCGTAGTTCCAACTGGAAAAGTTTAGCCCGTAACGCGTTCATCGCGGTCTGACGATTTTGCAGCTGGGAGCGTTGTGCTTGCGAAGTCGTTACGATACCGGTTGGCAGGTGCGTGATGCGGACGGCAGAAGAAGTCTTGTTGATGTGCTGGCCGCCAGCGCCTGATGAACGGTAAACGTCAATACGCAAATCCTTCGGGTTGATGTCGACTTTGATTGAATCATCGATCTCTGGTACAACTTCCACCGACGCAAAAGAAGTGTGGCGCCGTTTGGCGGCATCAAAAGGTGAGATCCGTACTAAACGATGAACGCCGTTTTCACTTTTCAGCAGACCATAAGCGTGCGGCCCTATTATGCGCACCGCTACGCTCTTCAGCCCCGCCTCATCGCCTGGCTCAAAGTCGTTGACCTCAAATTGCAGGCCATGACTGTCTGCCCAGCGCTGATACATCCGCAAGAGCATTTGCCCCCAGTCCATGGCTTCTGTGCCGCCAGCGCCCGGGTGAATCTCTAATAAGGCGTTATGGTTGTCGTAGGGTCCTGATAAAAGCAGGTCACGTTCATAATTGCCAAACTTAGTTTCCAATTCAGTTAATTGCGTCGTCAGTTCTTTTTGTAAATCTGGATCGGCCTCAGCTTTTAAAAGCTCTAAGCCCGTTTTCTCATCGGCAAAGCCCTGACTTAATTTTTGAAAACTATCGCGTTTTTCACGCAGTTCGTTGGTCTCACTAATAATTTTTTGCGCTTTTTCCTGATCATCCCAAAAATCAGGCGCGGTCATCTTGGCCTCGTTTAGGCCAATACTTTCACTCAAAGAATCAAAGTCAAAGAGACCTCCTGAAGTGGGCCAGCTTCTTAGCTAGCTGATCGAGCCTAGTCTGTAATTCGCTGATTTCCATTATTTTCTCCTTAAAATAAAAAAGGGCCTGACGACCTTTTTATTTATCTCTGCAGATTTTGTCTAATTTGTGCTTTCATGAACAGCCGGGTCGCGTCGAACTCAATGTTGCTGATCATTTCTTCAAACATCCGGTAGCCGGATTCTTGGTACTCGACAAGCGGGTTCATCTGACCATAGCCCCGCAAGCCAATCGATTGCCGCAATTGGTCCATCGCGTCGATGTGGTCTGTCCAGCGGTCATCAACCACGCGCAGAATGACGACTTTCTCAAACTCCAGCATCTGGGCTGGGTCGCTCAGTAGCTTGGCCTTTTCTGCGTAATTATCTTCAGCCAGCTTGTAAAGACGTTGCTTTAACTGCTCTGCTGTCCAGTCCTGCCACTTGATTGAATCAGTCGTCTCTTCGTCAGTCAGACTAGAAGCGATAAAGTCACGGATCTGACCGTTGCGCCAATCCTTCTTTTCACCTTGAGTAAACATATCGATCTGGTGGGCAATCGTCCGCTTGACCATTGGCATCAGGACATTCTTCAAAGACTTGTCTTCTTCAATGACCTGCATTCTTTCACCGTAGATGATCTCGCGCTGGGTCCGCATCACATCGTCATACTGCAGCGTTTGTTTTCTAGTGTCGTAGTTATTGCCCTCAACCCGTTTTTGGGCAGCTTCAACTTGTCTCGTAATCATCCGACTTTCAATGACTTTATCGTCATCATTGTCTGAGATGCGATCCAAAAAAGCTTTAATCCGGTCAGAACCAAAGCGCTTCATCAAATCGTCTTCCAAAGACAGGTAAAAGCGCGTAACACCAGGGTCACCCTGCCGGCCAGAACGACCACGCAGCTGGTTATCAATTCTGCGTGATTCGTGTCGTTCGGTTCCGATGACGGCTAAACCGCCCAGCTCTTTCACGCCAGGCCCCAACTTGATGTCGGTCCCACGACCAGCCATGTTGGTGGCAATCGTCACGGCGCCACGCTGGCCAGCATTCATGATAATTTGCGCTTCCTTAGCGTGGTTTTTTGCGTTCAGCACTGCATGGGGAATGCCAGCCTGATCGAGCAGCTTGCTCAACCGCTCGGAAGACTCAATGGCTACGGTACCAACCAGCACTGGCTGACCTTTCTTGTGGCGGGCAGCGATATCACGCACAACGGCGTTGAATTTGGAGGTCAGTGTTGGGTAAAGAATGTCAGGCAGGTCTTTTCTAATCACCGGCTTGTTAGTCGGAATGGTAATAACCTGCATGTTATAAATTTCCCGGAATTCTTCCTCTTCCGTTTTAGCAGTACCAGTCATCCCTGAAAGTTTTTTGTACATTCTAAAGAAGTTCTGGTAGGTGATCGTCGCCTGCGTCTTTGACTCTTCCTGAATCTTAACGCCTTCCTTGGCTTCAATCGCCTGGTGCAAACCGTCAGAGTAACGCCGTCCCTGCATGACCCGGCCAGTGAAGGAGTCAACAATCAGTACCTCGCCGTTGGAGACGACGTAGTCAATATCCTTCAGCATGATGTAGTTGGCGCGCAAAGCTTGATCGATATGGTGAACTAAAGCCTGATTTTCGATGTCATACAAGTTTTTCAAGCCAAAGTGCTTGCAGGCTTTTTCAATCCCCTGGTTAGTCAGCGAGATAGTCTTAGTTGGCCAATCAATCTTGTAGTCGCCATGATCTTCGTCATCATCATCGTCCGACTTGTCTTCTTGCAAAGTCTTCACGAAACGGTCGGCTCGAATATATTCACTGTTGGCCTGCTCTGCTTGCCCAGAAATAATCAAGGGCGTTCTCGCCTCGTCAATCAGAATCGAGTCAACCTCATCGATAATGGCGTAGTTTAAAGGACGCTGGACCATCTGTTCCTTGTAGACAACCATGTTGTC
The DNA here is from genome assembly GCA_040773345.1 of Lactobacillus sp. Classification (GTDB taxonomy): domain Bacteria; phylum Bacillota; class Bacilli; order Lactobacillales; family Lactobacillaceae; genus Lactobacillus. Next base: position 4,263 of record JAXGWL010000038.1, read on the forward strand.
TCGCAGATAGTCAAACCCCAGCTCGGCGTTAGTTGAGTAGGTAACGTCGCAGGCATAAGCGGCCCGCTTTTGATCTGGCGTCATGTTATTTAAGTTTAGGCCGACAGTTAAACCTAACCACTTGTAAAGCTGGCCCATTTCGCTTTCATCACGGCTGGACAAGTACTCGTTAACCGTAACAACGTGGACGCCCTTACCAGTCAAGGCATTGAGGTAAACAGGCATCGTGGCAGTCAAAGTCTTACCTTCACCAGTCATCATTTCAGCAATATTGCCAAAGTGCAAGGCAATCCCACCGATGATTTGGACATGGAAAGGATAAAGACCTAAGACCCGCTTGGCTCCTTCTCTTGCAACGGCAAAAGCTTCTGGCAGCAAATCATCCAGCTTTGCACCGTCAGCTAGGCGTTTTCTGAAAGCAGGAGTTTTAGCCTGTAACTCTGCATCAGATAAGCCCGCCATTTCATCAGCGTAGCCTTCTACCTTGTTCGCAATTTTCTCAAATTTTCTAAGATCACGCTTATCGTTGTCGTATAAACGTTTAAGAATATTGGTCATTAAATCGTCCTTATTTTTGTAAATTAAGCGTCGTTTGTCTAAAGATACTAGCTAATTTTAACAATGATTATAGGATAAGTAAAATTATCAAACCGCAAAAAAGCAGCCCCTCACGGGGCTGCTTTCTGGCCTTAACCGGCTTTTTATTCGTTAGTTTCAATCAGGCCATAGCGCCCGTCGTTTCTACGGTAAACAATACTGGTGCTATTAGTGTCAGCATCTTCAAAGATAAAGAAGTCGTGTTCCAGCATATCCATTTGCAGGATTGCTTCTTCCGGACTCATTGGCTTCAAGTCAAATTGTTTGTTCTTGACGATATCGAAGGCTTTTGGTTTTTGTTCTTCTTCTTGCTCAGTTTCATAGAACATTTGCTTCAAGCCTCTGGCTCTGCTGTGACGGTTTGCTTTCGTCTTGTATTTTCTAATTTGCCGCTCCAGCTTTTCAGTAACAAAGTCAATGCTTTGGTACATATCACCAGTGGTGTCTTCTGCTCTAAGAAGCAGAAATGGCAGTGGAATGGTAACTTCTACCTTGCCAGTGTGGTCTGGGTAGACCCTCAAGTTAACGTGAGCGATTACGTCTTGGTCCAGGTCAAAGTACTTCTCAAGCTTCTTAAATCTTTTTTCTACGTAGTCACGTAAAGCTTCGGTAACTTCGATATTTTCGCCACGAACATTAAACTTTAACATAAGAGATTCTCCCTTCGTCTTTTCTTAACTTCATTATAACAAAATTGAAAGCGCTTTGAGCGGCGAATGCTTATCGATTCATATATTTTATTTGCGCTAATGCCTGTCGCATTTCTTTGCTATATAAGTGATAGCAGAAAAGTACCAAACCGTCAGGGTCCGTAGCACTGCGGCCCACGCGACCAGCAATTTGCACAAGCGTGCTGGTCAAAAAAATCGGCGCCTCGGTCTGCCAGACGATAACCCAGACGCCGGGAAAAGTAACGCCCCGCTCTAAAATCGTGGTCGTTACCAACAAGTCGATGTGACCCTGCCGAAAAGCGTCAATTTTGGCTAATCTCTGCCAGTCGTTAGCATGGACCGTAGCCACCCGCTTTGCGGGCCACAAATCTTTAAAGAGGTGATAGAAGTGCGGCAGCAGGTGCAAGTCTGGCACAAAGAACAAGAGCTGGCGTGCCTCCAGCGCCTCCGCCATGATCCTTTTCAGCTTGCTGGGCAAGGGATGGTGCAGCTGGCGGCTCGTTAAATAAAGGCAACATGGTTCTGGCAACAAGTGCCCGTGATAACGTCGTTTCAAACAAGAATAGTCAAGCAAGCCTTGGCGCGTTTTTTTCAGTAGGTCATCTGCCGGCGTGGCAGTCAAATAGATAGTGACGCCGGCTAGTTTTACACTGGCCTTGGCAGCATAATTCAGGAAGGGATTGCCGCGAAATGGGAAAGCGTCGACTTCGTCCAAAATCAATAAATCAAAAGCGTGGTAGAA
>JAXGWL010000039.1:0-6255 GCA_040773345.1 Lactobacillus sp.
AAGCCGGACATGAGCTTTAAGCGCTGGCTGCTTATGCGCTACATGTTCCACAACTACTATGGTCGCTATAAGAAGTACTTCGAAGTCAACAAAGGTCAGTTCTTCGCAGACAAGCAAAAGTAAAAAAACTTTTTAATAATTTTTTAAGCAAGGCTTTGCGCCTTGCTTTTTTTGTTGCTACACTAGGAATAAAACGCATATCGGAGGAGAGCATGGAGAGACAAGGCAAGCAGCTGAAAGAAATCAAATTACATTGGCTTTTTATCGGCGAACTGATTACCTGGCTCGGGGCCAGCTTCGTGTGGCCGCTGACTTCTGTTTATTTGAATAAACGCTTGGGCATCAGCCTGTCGCTGATTGGGGTGGTGCTTTTTTGCAACTGTGCGGCCAACATCTTGGCTTCTTTTATTTCTGGCCGTCTCTATGACCGCTACAACCCGTACCCACTGCTGATCTTTGGCGCCTTTGCCGACGCAGCCGTGCTGTTTTTACTGGCGGCCTTTCACGGTTGGCCAGAATATTGGGTCTGGCTAACTTTGACCGGCTTTTTAGGCGGCTGGAACGGCACCTTGATCAACTCGATTGCGACCAGTCTGCGGCGCTACCCCGGCCGCTACGTCTTCAACATGCTGTATTTTGCCCAAAATCTGGGCGTGGTCGGTGGCACCCTGATCGTTGGCTATCTCTACGACTACTCGGTTACCTTGCTGTTCTGCATTGCGGGGGCTTTGTTTGTCCTGGTGGGCCTCAACACGATCTTTCACTACACGCCGATCATCGCCTACCACAAAGCGCGCAAGGCCCGGGTGCGCCAAGGCAAGACGTTGCCGAAAGAGCCGATGCCGAAAAACAACTTTATCTTGTCCCTGGGCTTTTTCATCGCCCTCGGCCTGACTTGGCTGATGTACATGAACTGGGAGTCCAACTTGTCGGTCTACATGGTGTCTTTAGGCATTCCTTTCCACCTCTACAGTCTGCTGTGGACTTTGAACGCCGGCATCATTGTGCTCGTGCAGGCCTTTTTAGCTAAATTCCCGCAGGTCTTTAAGACGCCGTTCCACCAGATTATCTTTGGACTGACGATGTTTTCTTTATCTTACCTGACCTTGCTTTTTGCCAAGGACTTCGGCCATTTTGCCTTGTCAATGACGGTGCTTACTTTGGGTGAAGCAACCGCGTTTCCGGCCATCCCGGCCTACGTCAACGACTTGTCGCCGCTGTCGGCCAAGGGCAAATACCAAGGCCTGACCATGGTGGCCTCGTCGCTAGGGCGGGCCTTTGGCCCCATGTTTGGTGGGATCGTCATTGAAAGCCTGGGTTATTTGGCCCTGTTTTGGATTGCGGCGGTGGTCATTTTGCTCACCATTGTCTGTTTGCTGCCGCTGCACAAACGGCTGGTCAGCAAGCTGACGCTGTTTAAGTGACCAGTTGCTATATATATAAACTTTTTCCTATAATAGAAATGTATACAAAAAGATTTTTATATCGGGGAAAAGAATCATGAGGATAATTTCGACCCGGACGGCGCGCAAGCTAAGCCAGTTAGCTGGCGTGAACGGCGTTTTTCTGGGAGCAGAGAATGGCAAAAAGGGCAAGAAAGTCAGTTTTGTGACGGCGACCGTGAAGAATCCGGTAGGCAGTCTGTTTGAGTACGACAATTACAGCTTCGGGCAGCAACCGGCGCTGGCACCTGACTGGTCGGTACATCGTATTGTGCGCGAGGGCAGCTTAGGCGTTTTGTTTAAGCTCTACTACGATCCCGACGCCCCGTGGAAAAAGCAGGAGAAGCTGCAGGCCTTGATTGAACGCGTGGGCCTGGAAGTAGAAGCGGCTCAGCTGCCTTTCTTCCTGCAGCTAGTGTCTTATGATGAGCAGTCGACGAACAAGCGCAGTCTGGCTTTTGCCAAGCTAATGCCGCACAAGGTCTTGCTGGGGATCAAGGAATTTATCAAACCACAGTATCGCGTTGACGTCTTGATCGTCGAACCGCCTTTTAACCAGGCCAGTTTGGCCCAGTTTAATCTGCGGCAAGCGCAGAAATTGTTAGACCAACTGTCTGCGGCGACCAAACTGCCATATTTGCTGGCGGGTGCTGACTTGAACCAGCAGGAGATGGGGCAAGTCATGGCTTGCGTCGAACAGGCTAAAATAGACTATAATGGAATTTATTGTCAAAACGATCAAAATCCTGACCAGCTGGCGCAGTATTTGCAAGCTGCTCAGCCCTGGGAGGAGCGTTTAATAGTAAGCGATAGGTGATTGTAATGAAGACTTTTAAAGTACGCGGTGGCAGTGGCGACCTTACTAAGGCAGCCCCCGGCATCCGGGCCCAAGACAACTTGTACCTCGCGGTCAATAGCGACTGGATTAAGAAGGCAGTCATTCCAGCCGACCACGCTGGCATTTCAGCCTTTCAAATCATGGCCGATGACTTGGAAAAGCAGCTGATGAAAGACTTTGCTGGTTTTGCCCAAGGCGGCCAGCTGCCTGACGTCAAAAACTTTGCCAAAGCGGTCGCTCTCTACAAGCTGGCCTTAGACTTTGACACCCGCAACAAGCAGGGGGCGCAACCAGTCAAGCCGGACTTAGACTTGTTGGCCGGTATTTTAGATTTCACCGATTACAATTTGAAGGCGGCCGATATCTACAAGGCCAACCTGGGGCTGCCTTTTACAATCTCGGTTGAACCGGACATGAAAAATACGAAGGTTAACGCGGTTTATACCGCAGGCCCAAGCACGCTGCTGCCGGACACGAGCCAATACGGCACGCTAGCTGGCGACAAATTGCTCGCCGTTTACGAAAAGCAGACTGAGCATTTGCTGACTTTGGCTGGCGTCGACCAGGCTGCCGAAATTGCCCAGCAGGCCATCGCCTACGACAAGCAGATCGCCAAGGTGGTCAAGTCCAACGAAGAGTGGGCCGACTACCCAGCCATCTACAACCCAATGAAGACGACGGACTTTATTGCTAAGTTCAAGTCCTTTAAGATGGAATATTTCTTGACCAACGTCTTTGGCAAAGTGCCGGAACGCGTCATCGTCGAAGATCCACGCTATCTGGACCACGCAGACAGCTTGCTGAACCAGGACCACTTTGAAGAGATCAAGTCCTGGCTTTTGGCCAACTTAATCAACGCAGCGGCCAGCAGCTTGTCAGAAGAGTTCCGGCAGGCCGCCTTTCCGTTCCACCAAGCTTTGAGCGGCGCCCGGGCCTTGCCAAGCCACGAAAAGTTTGCTTACCGCCGGGCCAACAGCATATTTAGCGAGGTCGTCGGCGTTTACTATGGCCAAAGGTACTTTGGCGAAGCTGCCAAAAAGGACGTCGAGAGTATGGTCAAAAGCATGCTCGCCATTTACGAAAAACGGCTGACTGAAAATGACTGGTTGTCAGACGCCACCAAAAAGCAGGCCATCATCAAACTCAAGGCCTTGAAGCTGAAGATCGGCTACCCAGACAAGATTGAAAAAATCTATGACCGCCTGCAGATCAGTTCCGAAGGGACGCTGTACTCAAACGAACGGGCGGCTGGCCAAGCGGAAATTGCCTACAACTTGGAACAGTTAAAGCAAGAAGTGGATCGGTCCCTGTGGGCTATGCCAGGCAACTTGGTCAACGCTTGCTACGACCCATCAAGAAATGATTTGACCTTCCCGGCGGCTATTTTGCAAAAGCCGTTTTACAGCAAGGACCAGTCCCGGGCCGACAACTTCGGTGGCATTGGCACCGTCATTGGCCACGAAGTATCCCACGCCTTTGACAACAACGGCGCTCAATTTGACGAGTCCGGCAACCTGAAGAAATGGTGGACTGACGCAGACTACGCTGAGTTTAAAAAGCGGACCCAAAAGGAGATCGACCTGTTTGACGGCATCCCTTACGGCGCAGGGCATTTGAACGGCAAGCAGATTGTGTCGGAAAACATCGCCGACCAAGGCGGCTTGACCGTGGCCTTAGAAGCTTTAAAGGGTGAGCAAAACACGGACCTTAAGAGCTTTTATGAAAATTTTGCCCGGATTTGGGCTAGCAAGTTTACGCCGCAAATCAGGCAAACTTTGCTGGCTGTAGACGTCCACGCACCGGGTCCATTGCGTGCGAATGTGCAGAGTCAATGCCAGGCTGATTTCTACCAAGTCTTCAACGTCAAAGAAGGAGATGGCATGTATTTGCCACCTGAAAAGCGGGTCATTATTTGGTAGGCTGAATATAGTTTAAAGACCGTCATGACGGGGCTTCCCGCGGACGGTCTTTTTTTGGATATATTTGCCGAAAATTTTAGATTGTGATACTATTTACACGTAAACGAGAAACCGTTTTCGTATTTCCTAGGGAGGGAATTTAATGAGTACTGTACAAACTTATTCAGATGATGAATTAAGAAAAGCTAACCCATTGTTTAGCCGTACCCGTGCCACTATCGAAAGTGTCTTCTATGGCAACAATGTTCACGAAATTACTTCTGTTGCTGAAGCTTACTACCTGGCAAAGAAGCAATCAGGCGTCATTGAAACTGACCTGCCAATTCTGCACACCAAGGAATTAGGCCTGCCAGAAGGCGCTAAGCAATTAGTCTTCAACCACGGCAAGATTTTAGGTAGAACTGCTTCAGCTCGTCACTTCGTTGACAACCCTAACGAAGACCCAGAAGCTTTGGACGCTAACCTGCGTGAAGACCTGTTCAAGGGCGCAGACGAAAAGTTCTTGAAGGCTACTGTTCTGGTTGGTTTGGACCCATCATTCACTGTTAAGGCCCACATCATGATGCCAGAAAACTACGCTATCAACATGTTAGCTTACATCCTGAACTTCCAATTCTTCGATGAAGAAGCTGCTAAGATGTACGCTAAGTCAAAGACTTACAACGAAAGCGACATCTACTTCTACTTAGACCCTAACGTTTCAGACGACACTTACCCAAAGGGCTTCGGTGTCTTTGACGCTCCACACAACTGTGCTGCTGTCTTTGGTCTGCGTTACTTCGGTGAATTGAAGAAGGGTACTTTGACTCTGGCTTGGGCTATCGCTCACCGTAACGGCTACGCTGCTTGCCACGGTGGTGAAAAGTCATTCCACTTCAAGGACAGAGACGACAAGACCTTCGCATTCTACGGCCTGTCAGGTTCAGGTAAGTCAACTCTGACTCACGAAATGTACGATGGCAAATACGACATCACTGTTCTGCACGATGACGCCTTCATCATTTCACGTGTTGACGGTTCATCAGTAGCCCTGGAGCCTTCATACTTCGACAAGACCCACGACTACCCAGCAGGTCACCACGAGACTAAGTACTACACTACTGTCTTCAACTGTGATGTCACCCTGAACAAGGAAGGTAAGAAAGTTCTGGTAACTGAAGACCTGCGTAACAACAACGGTCGTGTTATCAAGACCCGTTACACTTCACCACACCGTGTTGACTACGAAAAGAACCCTATCACCGCTCTGTTCTGGATTATGAAGGATGGTTCACTTCCTCCAGTACTGAAGATCGATGACCCAGTTCTGGCTACTACGATGGGCTTGACTCTGGCTACTAAGAGAACTTCTGCCGAAAACCTGCCAAAGGGCTTTGACATGAACACTCTGGTTATCGAACCATTTGCTGACCCATTCCGTGCATTCCCACTTCCAGAAGACTACTCAGACTTTAAGGAATTGTTCGAAAAACGTGGTGCAGGTTGCTACGTTCTGAACACTGACGCCTTCATGGGCAAGGACATTCCAAAGGAAGTCACTAAGAAGATCGTTGAAGAGTTAGCCTTAGGTGAAGAGGGCGAATGGAAGCCATTCGGCAACTTCAAGGGCGTTTCATACCTGCCAATCGACGGCTATGAACCACAATTCGGCGACAAGAACTACGAAGAAACTCTGGTTAAGAGATTCCAAGACCGTTTGAACTGGTTGAACACTTACGACAAGGAACACCCAACTCAAACTATCCAACCAGAAGCTAAGACTACTCTTGAAAACATCAACAAGGAACTTAGCTAATTCGCTTAGTTTAGCTGAATAAAAAAACGTCTCCCGTTTGGGAGGCGTTTTTTTATGCGCTGATTTAGAATCAATTATCTTCGATTAACCAGCACTACTGTTTAGCACTTGCTGATAACAGCCATGAACGCTGCTCTGACAGCTTTGCCAGGCCTTGAGGCATAGTTGACCAGGCCGGTAATTAAGTTTGCTAAGAGCTTTTTAAGCGCAAAAAAATAAGCCCCGCGCTAGCGGGGCGTATTTTCTATTTCCAGGTATTAT
>JAXGWL010000040.1:0-6183 GCA_040773345.1 Lactobacillus sp.
AAAAGCGTTAAAAAACTTGACCGGCAAGGGCAAAATCAGTGAGGCCGATTTAAACGCGGCCACCCGGGAGATCCGGCTGGCTTTGCTAGAGGCCGACGTCAACTTTAAGGTCGTCAAAGACTTTATCAAAAAGATCAAACAGGAAGCACTGGGCAAAGAAGTGCAGGCTAGTCTGAACCCTGGTCAGCAAATCATCAAGATCGTCGATGAGGAATTGACCAAGATGATGGGCAGCACCGACGCCAAGCTCAATAAAGCAAAACACATTCCAACCGTCATCATGATGGTCGGGCTGCAGGGGACTGGGAAAACGACGACTGCCGGCAAGTTAGCTTATTACTTGCAGCAAAAAGAACAGGCCCGGCCGCTGCTCATTGCGGGTGACATTTACCGGCCGGCGGCGATTGACCAGTTGCAGCAAATTGGTGAACGCTTGAAGGTACCTGTCTTCACAGAAGACAAGCAAAGCGTGCCAGAGATTGTGATTGACGGTTTAAAACAGGCTGCCGAAAACAAAAACGACTATGTCATTATCGATACGGCCGGTCGGTTAGAAATCGATGAAAAATTGATGCAGGAGCTGGCCGATGTTAAAAAAGTCGCCCAGCCGGACGACATTTTGCTGGTGGTCGATGCCATGACTGGCCAGACGGCAACCGAAGTAGCCAAGGGCTTTGACGAACGCCTGGACGTCACCGGCGTCATCTTAACGAAATTGGATGGTGACACCCGTGGTGGTGCTGCCCTGTCTATTCGAACCGTCACCGGCAAACCAATCATCTTTACTGGCCAAGGTGAAAAGCTGACCGATCTGGAGAAGTTCTACCCCGACCGGATGGCCTCACGCATTTTAGGCATGGGCGACATGCTGACTTTGATTGAAAAGGCCCAGCAAGATTATGACAACCAGCAAGCTGAAAAAGTTGCTGAAAAAATGGCCGATAACACCTTTGACTTTAATGACTTCGTCGCTCAATTAGACCAAGTGCAAAAGATGGGTCCTCTCGACCAGCTGATGAAGATGGTGCCGGGTATGGCCAATAATCCGCAGCTGCAAAACGTTAATTTTAGCGGCAAGGAAATCGACCACACCAAGGCCATTGTCTATTCCATGACCGAGGAAGAGCGGGAGAATCCGGATTTGTTGAAGCCAGCCCGGCGGCGCCGGATTGCGGCTGGTAGTGGCCGCCCTGTTGCCGAAGTCAACCGGATGATCAAGCAGTTCAAACAGGCCAAGGAAGTCATGCAGAAACTGGCCAAGGGCAACACCAAAGGTTTGGCCAACATCCCTGGCATGAATAGTCCGATGGCGCGCCTGGCGGCCAGACAGATGGGACGGCGCTTTAAGAAAAACAAAAAGAAGAAGCGGCGTCGCATCAAACGTTTCCACTCTTAAATTTTAGGCTGTTAAGCAAAAACACTTTACAGTCGTGTGAACACGTGGTATCTTTATAAGCGTTGAATTTAGGAGGAAATTAATTTATGTCAGTTAAAATCAGAATGCGCCGCATGGGTGCAAAGAGAAAACCTTTCTACAGAATTGTTGTTGCTGATTCACGGATGTCTCGTGACGGCCGCTTCATCGAACAAGTTGGTTACTACAGCCCAGCTGCTAATCCAAAGGAATTGAAACTGGAAGAAGACAAGATCTTTGACTGGCTGCAAAAGGGTGCGCAACCTTCAGACACTGTTCGTTCACTTTTGTCAGGTGCCGGCATCATGAAGAAGTACCACGACGCAAAATACAATAAGTAATTTTGCCAGTAAAAGTTTGAGGCTGCGGCTTCAAACTTTTTTTATGCATTTTTTAAGGAGCTTTGCATGGAGTTTTTCGACGTTGGCCAAATTTTGGCGACTCACGGCCTAAACGGCGAAGTTAAGGTGGCCGTGATTACCGACTTTCCAGAAAAAAGGTTTGCGCCCGGCAGTAAATTATATTTAGCAGCTGATCAGCGGCAATTGACGGTCAAAAGCGGTCGGCCCTTTAAACAGTTTTGGCTGGTGACTTTTGCAGAGGTAGCCGACATTGACGCGGCCAAAAAATTACGCGGGCAAAAGCTAGTAGTTAGTGAAAAAGACCAGCAAGAGCTGCCGGCTGGCAGCTACTACTACCACGACATCCTCGGTTGCCAAGTTTTTGAAAACGGGCAACTTATTGGCAAGGTGACCGACATCGAAGCGCCTGGGGCCAACGACATTTGGCAGGTGACTGAAAAGTCCGGCAAGACTTTTTGGCTGCCCTATATTCCCAGTGTTGTGAAAAGTGTCGATCTGGCCAATAAAAGAATCGCCGTGGAGTTAATGGAGGGTTTGCGCGATGAAGATTAACGTTTTAACTTTGTTTCCCGATATGTTCACGCCGCTGAAAACTTCCATGCTGGGGCGCGGCCTGGCAGATGAAAAATGGGAACTGAATCTAGTCAACTTCCGCGACTTCACCCATGACGTCCACCACCACGTAGATGACACGCCCTATGGCGGCGGGGCTGGCATGGTCTTGCAGGTGACGCCGATTAAAAAGGCCTTAGATTCTTTGCCGACAAAGGGCAAGGTTATCATTACGGCCCCACAGGGCAAGACTTTCAATGAGCAAATGGCGCAGCGCTGGGCGCAAGAAGATGAACTAACCTTTATCTGTGGCCACTACGAAGGCTTTGACCAGCGCGTTTACGACCTGGCTGATGAGACCGTGTCCATTGGCGACTATGTCTTAACCGGCGGTGAGCTGCCGACCATGAGCATGATTGATGCGACCGTGCGCCTCATTCCCGGCATCTTAGGCAACGCCGCTTCGCCTGTTGAAGAAAGCTTCGCCCATGGTTTGCTCGAATACCCCCAGTATACGCGGCCAGCTGACTTGGATGGGCAAAAAGTCCCGGCCGTGCTTTTGTCCGGCAACCACCAAAAAATCAACGAATGGCGCCACTACCAAGCTCTGAAAACGACATACTTGCACCGGCCTGATTTGCTGGCCAAACGTTCTTTTACCCCCCAAGAAAAAAAGCTGCTGGCACAGATTAAGGCAGAACTGCAGGAGTAAGCAAAGTCTTTGGCAGACGCCGGGGTTTAGACTATAATAGAAGACATAAAAGAACAGCCTTTATTTTTTTGAAAAGGCCTTGTTATTTTTCGGTTTGAAGAAGGAGATTTGTTATGAAAAAATTAGCTGCTAGCAGTTTAACTGCAGATCAACAAGAGTTTTTCAAGACTCACTTAGCTTATTTGGCCACTGTTGACCAAAATGGTTTGCCACAAGTTGGTCCGAAACAATCAATGCAAGTTTTGGATGCAAACCACTTGCAATACCTGGAAAAGACCAAGGCACATGCTTACGCAAACCTGAAAAACGGTTCCAAGGCTGCCGTGGTGGTTGCTGACAAGCCAGACCACACCAACGTTCGTGTGATCGGCTCAGCTGAAATTCACGAAAATGACGCCTACGCTCAAAAAGTGCTGGGGACTAATAGTGATAGCGATCCTTATGTCGTTGTGATCACGATTGAAGAAATTGACGCCTAATCTTGCAAAAAAGGGTCCGGTTAGGTAGACTAATTAAGTGGCTTTTTGGCCACAGATTAGGGGCATTCCGCTGACGGGGCAAGCAACCGCTGATGAGTGCCGGAGAAGGAGAAACAATAATGGATCCATTAATTCAAGATTTGACCAAAGAACAATTACGCGACGACATCCCAGCTTTCCGTGCTGGTGACACTGTTCGTGTCCACGCCCGGGTTGTTGAAGGTACCCACGAAAGAATTCAGATTTTCGAGGGTGTTGTCATTAAGAAGAAGGGTGCCGGCATTGGCGCTACTTACACCGTCAGAAAGATTTCTTCTGGCGTTGGCGTTGAACGGACCTTCCCGGTTAACGACCCACGCGTTGCCAAGGTAGAAGTTGTTCGTCACGGCCGTGTTCGTCGTGCTAAGCTGTACTACCTGCGTGAACGCCACGGCAAGTCAGCAAGAAGTGCCGAAGTTCGTCGGTAATTTTAAGCAAAAAGCCAGTCCTGCGACTGGCCTTTTTGTTTTACCCCAAAAAACGGTGTACAATGGCCTTATTGTATATTTGTGGAAGGAGTGGAGCCGATGATCCAGGAATTTACCGCTGGAGCCGTAATCTACCGCGACCGGGCTGGGCAGCGCGAGTTTTTAATCGTGCAAAGCATCAAAAACCACCGTTGGGGCTTTTCCAAGGGTCACTTGGCTCCTGGTGAGACGCCGCAGCAGGCGGCAAAACGGGAAATCAAAGAAGAAACCGGTCTGACGCCGGCTTTTGACTTCTCTTTTTCCGCCAAAACACAGTACCGGGCTTTTTCTAAAAAGATGAAACAGGTCACTTACTACCTGGCGCAAGCTGGCCCTAGCCAGGCGGTGGTCATTGAGCCTAGTGAAATTGAGGCTAGCCGCTGGGTCACTTTGGAACAAGCGCCAACCTATTTAACAGTGCATGGCAAGATGGGGGTTTTAAAAAAGGCCCAGGCATTTTTGCAAAGAAAAAAAGCTGTCTAGTGAGACAGCTTTTTTTTAATCGATATGGTTGCGGTAGAGACCGACGACTTTGCCCAGGATGTGCACCTGCTGCAAGATGATCGGCGCCATGGTATCATTTTCTGGCTGCAGGCGGTAGTGGCCTTTTTCTTTATAAAAACGCTTGACGGTTGCTTCGTTGTCTTCGGTCATCGCCACGACGATTTCACCATTGTCGGCCGTGGTCTGTTTTCTGACGATCACTTGGTCGCCATCGAGGATCCCAGCGTTAATCATGGAGTGGCCGTGGACCCGTAGCATAAATAGGTCAGCTTGCTCGTTTTGCAGGTCAGGGGGCAATGGGAAATAGTCGTCAATGTCCTGCACTGTCAAAATCGGCTGTCCAGCCGTAACAGTGCCCACGACGGGGATCTTGTCGCTTTTAACACCTAAGGCGTCTAAGCCTTCCTGGGTCACCTCTAAGGCCCGCGGCTTGGCCGGATCCTTTAGCAGGTAGCCTTTTTTCTCCAGCCGTTCCAAGTGGCCGTGGATGGTCGAAGTTGACGACAGGTTGACTGCATTGCCGATCTCCCGCACAGTGGGTGGAAAGCCACGGTCGGCGACGTTGTCACAGATAAACTGCAAGATTTGCATTTGTTTGGAATTTTGATTTTTCATAGAAGTCTGCTCCAATGTAGCTTAATTTTAACAAAAAGGGCGTGGACAAGCAAACAAACGTTCCGTTTCTTTTAAGCTAGCTTATGGCTTTTATTTAAGGTAAGATAATTGGCAGTGAGGTGTGAAACATGAATCAGCAAGAAGATGCAGCAATGCTCAAGAGGATTAATGAACTCTACCACTTGAAAGAAAAGCGCCCGCTGACGCCAGCAGAAAGCGCCGAGCGCAAAGAGCTGCACCAAAAGTTTATTAAAAACTTCCGGGCTGGTTTTAAACAGCAGCTTGAGGACTTGGTCATCATCGACAAGAATGGGCGCGAGCTCACTTCTGAAAAAGCCAAGAAAGCACAGAGACGCAAGGGCTTGCGTAAAGATTAATTAATTGGAGGAAATGTTTGTTATGAATATGGGTTTAGCTATTTTACTGATTGTTATTGCACTGGTCATCGGCCTGGTTGGCGGCTTTTACGGGGCCAGAGCCTACATGAAGAGATACTTTAGAGACAATCCTCCGTTTAACGAAGAAATGATTATGACCATGATGTCGCAGATGGGGCAAAAGCCTTCTGCTAAAAAGGTGCACCAAGTCATGGCAATGATGCGGCGCCAACAAAGCAAGCTGTAACAGCTTGTGCTTGGACGGGGGAGAACAACCCCCGTCTTTTTTTATAGGAGGAAAAAGCAGATGGGCATTTTTAAAAAACTAGGCTGGTTTTTCCGGCAAGAAAAAAAGCGCTATCTCATCGGCATTATTTTTTTAGCGCTAACTTCCCTTGCTAACTTGGTCCCACCGCGGGTGTTGGGCTTAATGGCCGACCGGCTGGACCAAGGGCGGATTGATTGGCGGCAATACCTGCTACTGGTGGGTGCGGTCCTTATCGCTGCTCTGTGTCTGTATGGCCTGCGCTTTGCCTGGCGCAAGGAAATCTGGGGTGGCAGTGCGGTCTTGGAAAGAGCCATTCGCACGCGCCTGTTCAACCACTTCATGGCGATGGACCAGACCTTTTTTGAACGCCACCGCACGGGGGACTTGATGGCTC
>JAXGWL010000041.1:0-6107 GCA_040773345.1 Lactobacillus sp.
AGCCAGTCAACAAGTGGATTCATCATGTAATACTGCAAACCAGCAACCAATAGCGGCGGGAAAACCGCATTTAAAAAGGCCCAAGCTGGATTCAGCACGTAAGAAATCTTGTTGAAAACGTAAATGACTAAAAAAAGCAGAAGCAAATTGAGCAGTACAACACTGAGGCGATTGTTCAAGAGCCACTGCTCAATTACGGTGGGACTGTGTTTCTTCATGAAAATTCCTTCCTTGAGTTTCGCCCTAAATTCTAGCACATCGCGAGCCTGCTAGCGCAATCCCCTGATTAAGGTAAAATAAAGAAAAAGGAGTGATGGCGATGCAAGTTTATTTGGGCGGCTACGGGCCAAATGTGGCCCAGGCCAGTTTTGTGCAAAATAGGCTGACCAAGCCAGCAGCAATGGTTGCCAGTAACTGTGCTACTTACCTGCAGCAAGACGGCCAGCTGCTTTTTGCAATTCAGCGCCTGCCTCACCAAGGCGGTGTCGCCGTCTTTGATCTGAACAGCAAAAAACAAGTCAGCACCTATTTAACACCAGGAGCCTCCCCCGCCTACTTGGGTCTGGATCGGCAAAAAAAGCACTTGTTTGTTGCTAACTACCACACAGGCTGGCTGACCGTTCTGCGTTACAACACCGCCGGCCAGTTGCAAAAAATAGCTGCCGTCCAGCATCACGGTAGCGGGGTACGGCCTGAGCAAGCAGCAGCTCATCCGCACTTTTTTGACCAAACACCCACAGGCAATTTGCTCAGCTGCGATTTGGGTACTGATCGTCTCGACTTTTATCGACTGGATAATGACCAGCTTCAGCACCTAGCTTCTTGGCAGGCGGCAGCAGGTAGCGGCGTTCGTCACGCCGCTTTTGCAGGCAACAAACTCTACGTTGTCTGCGAACTAGCCAGCAAGCTTTTCGTCTTGCACTTTACCGAAGCTAGTCTCTCTCTGCAATTGCTCCATTCATACTCCACGGTGGCCACTTCTTACCAGGGGCATAACGGGGCCGCTGCCTTACGCGTATCAGCCGACGAGCGCTTTGTCTACGTTTCTAACCGTGGCGAAGACACCATCGTAGTCTTCAAAGCCCAAAAGTATGGCCTACAGCTCATTCAACGCATTTCAACCTTTGGCCATTTTCCCCGTGACATCAACTGGGATCAGCAGCAACGCTTTGTAATTGCCGCAAACCAGGAATCAAATAACGTGACTGTTTATCAGCGGAATCCTAAAACGGGTCTCTTAACGCTCTGGCAAAAGGGGCTGCCTGCTGAAAGGCCTACTTGCGTGCTTTTCGGGGAACAGCAAATATGAAGAGCAAAATCAGTAAAATTATTTTAACAAGTCTTGCTTTAATGTTGCTGGCCCTGCTTTTTTATAAACTTTACTTAGACTACCGTCCTGAAATTGACTTGCTGATGCACCTTAATAAAAACACGGAACGCGACTTGGTCAAAGAGGTGCGTAGTCATGGCTTCATGGATGCTTTCATCTTGTTTGTTGCCACTACGTTAGCCGAAGCGGTGCCGGGTTTGTCAAACGGGGTACTTTGTATCGTCAACGGCCTGCTTTATGGCTCAGTCTTGGGTTTTCTAATTAGCTGGTGTGCCGATATTTTAGGACAAGGGCTCTTACTGTTAGGCATGAGCTTTATTTTTAAAAAGCCAACTAGCGTCGGCAAAAATAGCAAACTACTGGCCCGTTTGGGCAAAGATAGCAATCCTTGGCTCAGCCTAACTTTTGCCTATTTTCTGCCCTTCATCCCCAACGTCACGGTTAATTACGCTAATTGGCACATGCTGCGCAGACTGTGGCCAGTAATCATTGGCACGGCTCCTTTGGCGGCGCTTTATGCCTTCGTTGGTGACGCCATCCTCAAATGGAACAAAAAACGTCTAGTCTAGTCGCCTTTGTCGTAATCATCCTCATCTGTCTGCTGATCTACGCCCTGCTGCGTTGGTACCACACAAAGAAAAAAGGCAACAGCTTAAAGCTGTTGCCACAGGGCCTGCATGTCGATAGGATCAGCAATTTCAATGTGTCGCCTTTGTCCATCAAAAGGATCAGGAAAAGATAAACTAAAAGCATTGAGGGCCTGATGCGCAAAGCCATCGGCGCGGCCATAAAGCTGATCCCCAAAAAGCGGGTGGCCGTTGGCCGCAAAGTGCACCCGGATCTGATGAGTGCGACCAGTCAAAAGTTTCACCTCGACCAAACTGGCACCTGGCTTTTGAGCCAGCACGCGGTAGCATGTACAGGCACTGCGGCCACTTGGCGTGACTCCTCTTTTAACACTAGCATCAATTTTGCCAATAGGTTGAGCAAACCGCCCGCTTGCTTGTCGAAAATTACCATGCACGATTGCATGGTATTTTTTTTGCAAAACGCGGTGTCCCAGCTGGGCAAAACGGTCGTGCGCCGCGCCATACTTAGCAATGAGCACCAGGCCGCTGGTATCACAGTCTAAACGGGTCACAACGTGTGGGCGATCACTGCCCTTTTTTTGCAGATAGTATAGTAAAAAATTGACTAGCGAGTCATGATCTTCGTAACGGGTTGGCGTTGTTAAAACGCCAGCAGGTTTATTGACAATCAGATAGTCCGCTGTTTCCAGTTCGATGGTCAGAGGACCTTTGACTGGCTTGAGCCACTTATTTTTCTTTTCGCGTCCCAGCACTACAATGACTTCATCACCCGTGCTTAGGCGATAACTGGCCAACCGCCGCTTGTGATTAACCAAGAGCAGCCCACCGTTATAACGCACGTTTTTTAAGGCCCGGTGCGAAATCCCTTTTTTAGCCAAAAAATGACCGAGCTGATGGGAATCACCCGGTCTGACAATTGCCTTAAAATAATGCATCAATTTTGTCCAATAAAAGCTACGTGCACGCGGTTCCAGAAGTTCAGCGGCCGGTAGCGCGCAAAGCGAATCGCATGCTTGGAAATCTTAAATTCAACTTGCACCAGCCGCTCATGCTCGACCTTGCGACCATCAACGACAATGGTGATATCCGAAGGATGGTCCGGTTTAATTGTGATCGTTTCATCTGGCGCGACTACCAATGGCGCAGACAAGGTCCGGAAAACGCGGTTGTTCAAAGAAGCAATTTCGGCCAGCTGCATGGTGCGCAAACTAGGTTGAATAACCGCCCCACCTAAGGATTTATTGTAGGCCGTCGAACCGGTCGGCGTGGAAACACAAAGACCATCCCCGCGAAAACTTTCAAAAGGTCGGCCTTGCAGTTCGACTTGTGCCGCGAAGGTTTTAACAATCCCGCGCATTGTTGCCTCATTCAAAGCCATGACCTTTTGTGTCTGTTTATTATCGGTTACCCGTATTTCCAGGAGTGGGTAGTCATCGATCGTCGGCTTTTTATCGCGCAAAGCATTGACCATGTCTGGCAGCTCATAGTCCCACCAATCAGTGTAAAAACCCAAGTGTCCCGTGTGGACGCCCACAAAATTAACCTGGTCAATTTGCCGCAAGTATTTGTGAAAAGCATACAGCATAGTCCCATCGCCGCCAATTGACAACACTAAATCAGGGTGTTTTTGATCAACAGCAATCTGCCTTTGCACAAGCAGGTTTTGCAAGCGTTCGACGGTCCTTAAAGTCTTGGGGCTATCATTGTAAACTAAAGCAACTTTCATGATCGATTTCCTTTATTATTGGAAAAAATACGCTGTGCCTCTTGAACCTCATCTTTGATAGCAGACATCTCTTCGTCCAAGCGGTAGGCCGTCTCAGCTGTGGACTTCAAACGCTTAGATACATCGTCAGGATAAACGCCCTTATATTTGTAATTGAGCGAGTGTTCAACAGTTGCCCAAAAGTTCATGGCCAGCGTCCGAATCTGAATTTCAGCTAAAAGCTTTTTAGCACCGGTAGGCATGAAAACCGTGTACTCAATCACCATATGGTAAGAACGGTAGCCAGATGGTTTTGCATTTTGCACATAGTCCCGCTCTTCCAAGACAGCCATGTCGCTACGTTTGTGGATTAAATCAACGACCGTATAAATGTCGTCTACAAATTGACACATGATGCGCAAACCGGCGATGTCTTGCATGTCAGTCTCCAAAACGTCTTCACTGATGACCCGCCGCTTCATCTTTTCTTTAATTGAATCCACAGTTTTAACGCGGCCCGTGACAAACTCAATCGGCGAGTGCTCATTGTGCATTAAATAGTTGTGCCGTAAAGCTCTAAACTTAACCTTTAGTTCGTCTACCACCTGGCCATAGGGCAGCAGGAATTGATCCCAATCACGCATTTTCTCACTTCCTGTCCCCTAGTTTAGCAGAAAATTTAGTCTTTAAAGCTTTTTGTACACAGGCGGGCACCAATGCGGAGACATCCCCACCTAGTTGCGCGCTTTCGCGCACCATGGTCGAAGACAAATGCGCATAGCGCGCCGTCGTCATCAAAAAGACTGTCTGCAAGCTAGGCGCCATTTCGTGATTGATAAAGGCCATGTCTTGCTCGTACACCATGTCCTGGCTATTGCGCAAGCCCCGGACAATTGCTCGCGCACCAAGCTTTTGCGCGATTTGCACAGTCAAGCTATTAGGCGCTAGTACCACCTTAACTTGTGGCAAACCTGCCGTGGCCTCCTCAGCCAACTGCTTTTTTTCAGCGGCCGTAAACAGACTTTTTTTATTAGTATTAGTAGCAATGACCACGATCACTTGGTCAAAAACGTTGCTTGCTTGGCGCAACACGTCAAGGTGGCCATTAGTAATCGGATCAAAACTGCCTGGAAAAATTGCTTTCATATCTTCATCAGTTCTCAAAACACACAACTGTCAATAAATAAATTATAATAAACTTGCTTTTAGAAAGGAAAGGATCATGAGCAAAGAGCGCGAAATAGAAGCCAAATATCTCTTGGGTGAGCGACCTTATACGGCCATCTTGCACGATTTTGCCGATAAACAGACCTTTGCCCAGAGCAATTTTTATTACGACGACAGCCGCACGCTGCGCCAGCACCTGTGTGGCCTGCGCATTCGCGTCTTTAGTGATCATGCTGAGCAAACTTTAAAAGTCCCGGCTGCAGACAAAGTGCAAAGTCGCTACCACGAGGTCATCGAGATTACGGACCCGCTGACTCTTGGTCAAGCCCAGGCACTTTTAAAAGAAAAAAGCCCCACCTTTACTGGGCAAGTTGGGCACTATTTAGACCAACACTTTAGGCAGCTGCAGCTGCAGCAAAGCACTTGGAGCAAGACAAAGCGACACTTGTTAGATGGGCCTAGGCACTGTGAACTAACGCTAGATCAAACAAACTATCCCGACGGTTTTAACGACTACGAGCTTGAAATTGAGAATGTTTCTCCAACTGCAATTCAACAGGCCAGTGCTTTTTTGCAAACAAAATACGGCTTCACCCCTAGCCAGGCGACCAGCAATCAGAATAAAGCTGACCGTGCCTGGCAGCACAGAAGGCCACAATAAATAGGAGTGAAATTCTATGTATGAGATCTTTCTTTTTGTCAATCCCTTAGGTATTGCTTGTTTTAAAAATGAACAAATCCTGCGCGAATTCTTTGCTAACCGCGGTAGCCGTGTCTGCTTGACTTTCGTACCGCTTGTCAATTCGACGACTGTTGCAGATGATCTGCGGCGAAAAGGCCTACCCAGTGGTAGCTTGACTTGCTTTCGCCAAAGCAGTGAAAATGCCTGCCAGGTACTCTTGCTTTTTCACGCTATTAAACTTTCCGCTGGCAACAAAAAGGCGCGGACTTTTATCTACGATTTACAGAAAAAGGTCAATGACCTGCACCAACCTTATTCGCAGAAGATGGCGGCGCAAGTCGCTGACCATCTTGGCCTCAATTTTAGGGAATTGCTAATTTTAAGCCGCCAAGCAGCGCTGCGGCAATCAATTGCTCGCGATGAAGCCATTGCTGACCACTATAAAATCAGAAGAACGCCAACGACCATTATTTTCAACGATGCAACTAGTGAAGCTGGGATCCTGATTGAAGGCGCCTTGAGCGAAAATGGCTTAAGTCAGGCCTTGCTCAGTCAGGTTTCCGATGACTTACGCTTGCTTTAAGCAGGTCCCAGGGTGGCTCCCTGCCCGGCTCGCGCCAGCAGGCAAAGGCC
>JAXGWL010000042.1:0-6084 GCA_040773345.1 Lactobacillus sp.
ATTTTTCATTTGATTCTGATGATACCAAAAGCGCAATCATCAAAGTGATTGGTGTTGGCGGTGCTGGCGGCAATGCTGTCAACCGAATGATTGACGACGGCGTTCAAGGCGTCTCGTTCATCGCAGCCAATACTGATGTCCAGGCTTTAAACAGCAATAAAGCCGAAAGCAAGATTCAACTAGGGCCTAAACTGACGAGAGGTTTAGGTGCTGGTTCTCATCCAGAGGTAGGCCAAAAGGCTGCTGAGGAAAGTCAGCAGACCATTGAGGATGCCTTAAAGGGTGCCGATATGATTTTCATCACCGCCGGTATGGGTGGTGGTACTGGTACCGGTGCTGCGCCAGTGATTGCCAAAATTGCCCGCGAAAGCGGCGCTTTAACTGTAGGGGTAGTAACCCGACCGTTTTCTTTTGAAGGACCAAAGCGTTCCAAGAACGCGGCGGAAGGGATCGCCCAATTAAAGCAATACGTTGATACTTTAGTCATTATTGCCAACAATCGTTTGCTTGAAATGGTCGACAAGAAGACACCGATGATGGATGCCTTCAAAGAAGCTGACAATGTGCTAAAGCAGGGTGTCCAAGGCATTTCTGACTTGATAACCTCAACTGACTATGTCAACCTGGACTTTGCTGATGTGAAGACTGTCATGCAAAACCAAGGGTCTGCTTTAATGGGGATCGGTCGTGCTAATGGTGAAAATCGGTCAGTCGAAGCAACCAAAGCTGCGATTTCATCACCGTTACTGGAAGTATCAATTGACGGCGCTAAGCAAGTCTTGCTAAACATTACTGGTGGCCCTGATTTGACTCTGTTTGAAGCACAAGATGCTTCTGAAATTGTCTCCAAGGCAGCAGGTGAAGGCGTAAACATCATTTTTGGTACTGCCATCAATCCAAACCTGGGTGACGAAGTTGTCGTCACAGTTATTGCTACTGGTATTGACTCGGAAGCCGAAGAAAAGGCTTCGAAGGTCTTGCCTGGCCGTGGCAAGCAAGTCAAAGCGCGGCCACAAAAGGCACAGGCACAAGCACCGGCTCAGGACGAGCAAAAAGCAGCTCCTTCAGAAGACGAAGAGCAAAAGCCTAAGGAAAATATGGTTGACCCGACCTCTGTTTGGAACCTCAATAACGATGGCGCCCAAAGCAGACGGCCGGCAGCTCCTGCAGAAGATCAGTCACAACAGTTGACTGACGACGAAGACGAAGGAGACAATATTTCACAGATTGAAACTAGTGCTTCAGACAGCGATGACTACGATGTGCCATTCTTCAAGCATCGCAAGTAGGCGCTAGGCAGGAGGAACAACAATGGCATTAGATAAGTTAAGCAAGTTTTTCGGGATATCCGAAGAAGAAGATGCTGCGGAAAACGAGGATTTTGTTGCTGATACAAGTTCACGTGAACCTGCACCTGACAACAAGCCGCTGAAAAGAGGTCACAACGTGGTTTCTATTGATTCAGGCTTAAAGCCAACCAGCAAGATTGTCATTTACGAGCCGCGTGTTTATTCAGACGCAAAGGAAGTAGCACAAAATCTGTTGAATAATAAGGCAACAATTATTAACTTCAGCAGAATGGATGATGCTTCTGCAAGACGGGTCGTCGACTTCATTACAGGCACTGTTTATGCCTTAAGTGGTGAAATTCAAAGAGTAGGCGACAAGATCTTTTTGGCAACGCCACCAAAGTTTGAAACTGATGGCAAAGTTTCTGAGCTCGTTGGCAAGAAAGACAGCCTCGGTTAATGGCCACTTTTTTACTAGGCTTATGGCAGGTCATCAGCTGGGTCATTTATATTTACAGTCTGGTCATCGTGATCTACTGTATTATGACCTGGGTGCCGGCTTTAATCAATTCAAGGGTGGGCCAGTTTTTAGCCAGACTGGTCGAGCCATACTTGCGCCTCTTTCACCTGCCTGCTTTTTGGGGCATTGATTTTTCACCGGTACTTGGCCTGTTGGTCATTTACCTTTTGGAAAACTACGTCTTACGCTGGCTTTTCAATATTTTGTTGCATTTGGTAAATCGTTAAGATAAGCAGGATTGTGGTCCTGCTTTTTTATTTGGGAAAAGAACATGCGGACATTAAAGTGGTATCAGGAACAGTATGGTTCGCTGCCCGGTTTTGAGGCAGTCTTCAATGAAATTAAGACTTTTACAGGGCAGGCTCGGCCTGTTTTGACTAATTTTTTAAGGCCTAGTCAGTTAGCGCTTTTAAAAAAGATTTGTGGTGACCGGGTGACGACTTTTGGTGGTTTTCCTGGGAGTGAGAAGAAACGGGCCTTCTTGACCCCAGCTTATTTTGAACCGCAACCAGGCGATTTTAACGTCGCCTTGGTTGCCATCAGCTATCCCCAGCGCTTTACCAAACTAACTCATAGCCAGATTTTAGGCAGCCTGGCTAACAGTGGCGTGCAAACAGACACTTTTGGCGATATCGTCACTGATGGCGCCGGGCACTGGCAGTTTTTTGGCAAAAAAGAACTGACTGCTTTTTTTACAGGACAGTTAACGCGGATTGGCCACGCAGCCGTTAAAGTCCAGGCAGTACCCCTACAACAACTGCTGGCTATTAGTGATGATAGTCGAGAGTTTGAGCAAGTTGTTGCAAGCCTGCGGCTTGATGCCTTGGTCAGCAAATTGGCGGGCTTGTCGCGAGCAGATGCCAAGGGCATGATTCAGCAAGGTCTGGTCCAGGTCGACTTTTTGCCGGCGCTCCGCCCAGACGAGCAAGTAGAATCCACCAGTACGCTCTCTATTCGTCACCACGGCCGCTGGCAGCTGCAAGCAGTCAAGCCAACACGCAAAGGTCGTTTGCGCATTGGAGGACGGGCCTGGCTGTCACAGCACAACTAGCTTTCACCGTGAAACTTTACTATAATTGACTGCGGAAATACTTTTTACAGAGGATGAACTTAAACAATGAATTTAACCCCAATGGACATTCACAACAAGCAGTTTGATCGCAAGATGCGGGGTTACGATGCCGACCAAGTCGATGGTTTCTTAGATCGGGTCGTTGACGCCTATGGCGATGCGCTTGACCAAGTTGTTGATTTGAAAAATGCCAATCAAAAGCTGCAAGAGCAGGTCGACCACTATAATAGTGTGAAAGACAATTTGAATGATTCTTTGATTGGGGCACAAAAGAGTGCCCGTGCAGTCAAAAAGCAAGCTCAAGAGCAAGCAGACCAGGTTTTAGCAGATGCCAAAAAGCAAGCCGAAGCCAAAAATAAAGAAATGCAGGCACAGTACGACAGCTTGCAGAGTGACTATGAACTGTTAAAAAATAAAGTCGCTGATTTTCGCCATCAGTTGCAGGATTTGTTGCAGAGCCAGACTAAAGAACTTGGTGACGATGACTGGCAATACTTCTTGGATCGTTATTATGGCCGCAACCGGTTGTACCCAGCTGATGGTGAGCCAGTTGACTCAGCCAAGGTCAACGCAGAAGCTGAACCAAAGACTGCGGCGGAGAAGGCTGCAGTTGACAAGGAACAAGAAGCTGATTTAGAATCTAAGCAATCTGACCAGCCACAAATTCTGACCGGTGACAGTCCGTCGCATGAAAGTGAGCAACCTGAGGAACAGACTAATGTGGCCGGTCAGGGTCCACAAATTGTCTTTCCAGACAACTACAAGGATCATCAATAGCTTTTTAAATGAAGGTAGAACTCGAGCACAGCAGCGAGCTGGTGACGGTGGAAGACCAGCAGGCTCATGAGGGGTTGATCAGCCTTTGTTGATTTAAAACGCGCGCCGAGCGATATTCGGCAATGAGTGGGGTCAATGCGCCCAACTTAGGTGGTACCACGGCAAGCTTCGTCCTAAGACTAGGGCGAAGCTTTTTTGCTTAGAAAGGAACACACATGAGAATTAAAGACACGCTGAATTTAGGCAAGACCAAATTTCCAATGCGTGGCAAACTCCCAACCAGAGAAGGGGTTTGGGAAAAACAATGGGAAGATGACGGTCTTTACCAAGAAGTTTTGAAAAAGAACACGGGCAAACCAAGCTTTATTCTGCATGATGGCCCTCCTTTTGCTAACGGCAACATTCATATGGGCCATGCTTTAAATAAGATTTCTAAAGATATCATCGTGCGTTACAAGAACATGGCTGGCTTTTACGCACCGTACGTACCCGGCTGGGATACGCACGGCTTGCCAATTGAACAGCAGTTGGCCAAACAAGGCGTTGACCGCAAGACGATGGATCCGGTTAAGTATCGCGAACTGTGCTATGAATACGCCAAAGATCAAATCAATAAACAGCGCACTGATTTTAAGCGCTTAGGCGTCTTGGGCGACTGGGACCACCCTTATATTACTTATCAACACGAGCTGGAAGCAGCTGAAATTCGCGTCTTTGGCGAGATGGTTGACAAGGGCTATATCTATAAGGGCTTAAAGCCTGTCTACTGGTCACCGTCTAGTGAGTCAACTTTGGCTGAAGCAGAAGTGGAATACCACGATGTTAAAGCGCCAGCCATCTACGTGGCCTTCAAGGTCGCCGACGGTAAAGGCGTCTTAGATGCAGACACTAGTTTAGTAATTTGGACCACCACGCCGTGGACCATTCCGGCCAACGTAGGCATTACGGTGAACCCACGCTTTGAATACGATGTTGTCTCAGTGGCCGGTAAAAAGTACGTGATCGGTGACAGCCGCTTGCAGGCGGTTGCCAAAGACTTAGGCTGGGAAGACTACAAGGTTGTCAAACGCTTAAAGGGGACTGCCTTTGACAAGATGACGGTCCACCACCCGCTGTATGACCGGACCAGTTTGGTCATGAATGACACCTACGTCACTGCTGATGATGGGACCGGCTTAGTTCACAACGCCACTGGCTTTGGTGAAGACGACTACAACGTCGGCCGTCGTTACGGCTTGCCGGTCTTTAGTCCAATGGATGACCAAGGCTGCTTTACTAAAGACATTAAAGATCCCGACTTAATCGGCGTCTTTTATGACGATGCCAACAAGATCGTGACTAAGAAACTGACTGCGGCAGGTGCACTGTTGAAACTCAGCTTCTTTACCCACTCATACCCACACGACTGGCGGACTAAGAAGCCAGTTATCTACCGGGCTACGACCCAGTGGTTTGCTTCGATTGACAAGTTCCGCGCTCAAATTTTGGCACAAATCGAACAAGACAAGTTCTTGCCAGAGTGGGGCAAGACGCGCTTGTACAACATGATCAAAGACCGGGGCGATTGGGTCATCTCCCGGCAGCGTGCTTGGGGTGTGCCACTGCCAATCTTTTATGCTGAAGATGGCACGCCAATCGTCACTAAAGAAACGGTTGATCACGTAGCTGATATCTTTGCCAAAGAGGGGACCATGGCTTGGTACAAGCGCAGTGTGCAAGAACTGCTGCCAGCAGGCTTTAAATCAGAGCACTCACCTCATGGCAAGTTTAAGAAAGAAACTGACATCCTGGACGTTTGGTTCGACTCTGGTACTAGTTGGGCTGGCGTTGTAGAGCAGCGCCCAGAGCTGCGCTTCCCAGCTGACCTCTACTTGGAAGGCAGCGACCAGTACCGTGGCTGGTTCAACTCAAGCTTGATCACGGCTGTTGCTGTGACCGGCAAGTCACCATACAAGCAGATCGTCTCCCAAGGCTTTGTGTTAGATGACAAGGGCCACAAGATGTCGAAGTCTTTGGGCAACGTCATTGCACCAAACGACGTCATTAAGCAAATGGGTGCCGAAATCATTCGTCTGTGGGTTGCTTCTGCCGACACGTCTTCTGACGTTGCCGTATCTAAGGGCATCTTGCAGCAGGAAGCCGAAAGTTACCGTAAGATCCGCAACACTTTGCGCTTCATGCTGGCCAACACCGCTGACTTTGACCCGCAGACCGACCGGGTAGCTTATGATGATTTGGCAAGCGTTGACCAATACCTGGAAGTTCTTTTGAATGAGTTGATCGCTAAGTGCCGGGCCAGCTACGACAAGTTCGACTTTACCGACGTCTTCAAGATGATCTTTAACTTCCTGACTAATGAAATGAGTGCCTTTTACTTAGACTTTGCCAAGGATGTTTTGTACATTGATCCAGCAAATGCCAAGTCA
>JAXGWL010000043.1:0-6075 GCA_040773345.1 Lactobacillus sp.
CTTCCGCAATCTCACCCGCACACTTTGCGATTCTTTGTTCAGTTTTCAATGTCCTAGCTGCCTTCAGGTCCGCAGCCTTACGGCCTCATCTCCCGACGACAGTTATTAATAGTACACGCTCTTGCCTTAATCGTCAAATGTTTTTTTAAACTTTTTCATAAGTCGTACTTTCCTTTTAGATATTAGTCTTTCATTCAAAAACAAGCCACTGATGCTCCTTTTTTAACTGGAAAAGGCGGCCTATGTTCGTCTCTATTTTTAGCGCCAGCCATTATGATAAAGTACTTACTCAGAAAGGAACGAATATATGGAAGAAAAATATGATTTAGCGATCGTCGGCGCAGGACCCGTCGGCCTGTTTGCTGGCTACTTCGCTAGTCTGCACGGTCTGCACCCCGTGATCTTGGAGACGCTAGCGAACCCGGGCGGGCAACCGCAAATGCTCTACCCGGCCAAAGACATGTTGGACATCCCCGTCTTTGCCCACATCAAGGGCACAGAATTGACCCGGCACTTGTTGGCTTGTCTAAAAGAGCAGCAAGTCAAGCTAATCACCTCTTGTCCCGTCAAAAAAATGACGCAAACAGACCGCGGCTTCTTATTAAACGACCGGTTTGCGGTCCGCAGCGTCCTCATCGCGACAGGCACCGGCGCCTTTAAGCCCAAAAAGCCGGCCCTGCGGCTCGACGAAGCAACAGCAAAACATTTGCACTATGCCCTGCCGGACCCAGAGTTTTTTAAGGGAAAAAAAGTGGCGGTGCTCGGTGGCGGCGATTCGGCCTTTGACTTTGCCCTGCAGCTGGCCCCCGTCGCCCAAGCGGTCACGCTGATCCACCGCCGCACGGCCTTCCGGGCCATGGCGACCAGCGTGCAAAAAGCGCAGGCCACGGCCAATATCAAACTGATCACCCCTTTCCTGCCTAAGAGCGCGCAAATGCAGGCGGGGCAACTCAAGCTTTCCTTAAAGGAAGTCGGCGCCGACCACAGCTTAAGCCAGAGCTTTGACGAAGCGCTCGTGGCCTACGGGTTTTTGGCCAATAACCGCTTCTTGCGCCGCTGGGGAATTGCCTTAGAGCAAGGCCTTGTGCAAGTCGACCAGCAAATGCAGACTAATTTGCCCGGCGTTTACGCCGTCGGCGACAGTTGCACCTACTCAGGCCGCGTGCCAGTCATCGGTCTGGGTTTTGGTGAAGCCCAAATCGCCATCTTGCAGGTCATGCGCCAACTCTTTCCTGAGAAAAAATTGACGATTCACTCAACTGCACTTGGCCAAGCCAAAAACTAAGGATTTCTGAAGAATTGTTAAAAGTCTTGCCCGCCGCCTCCTTAACATGAGAAAATGCACGCATTAACACTGCTAAAAAGGAGGACTTATGGGTCTTATTGACTTTATCTTGCACATCGACCAACACTTAGTTGGCATCTTGAACCAATTCGGCGGCTGGACTTACCTGATCTTTTTTTTAATCGTCTTCATCGAAACGGGCTTTGTCCTGTTCCCGTTTTTGCCCGGCGATTCCTTGATTTTTGCCAGCTTGGCCCTGGCCGTCAATCCTAAATACAGCCTGAACCCCTGGCTGTGCATCTTGATTTTTATCTTGGCTGCCGTCTTAGGCGACACAGCCAACTACGAAATCGGCCGCTGGTCGGCTCAGGCCGGCAGTCAGCACAATTGGTTCAACCGCTTGATTGACAAAGACAAGCGCCTCGCCGCGGAACGCTTTTTTGAACGTCACGGCGGCAAAACCATCGCGATCGGGCGCTTCATCCCCTTAATTCGCACCTTCGTGCCCTTTGTGTCGGGTGCTTCCAACATGCACTACGGCCATTTTATTTCCTACAACATTGTGGGCGGGGTTGCTTGGGTCAGCCTCTTTGCTTGTCTGGGCGTCTTTTTTGGCAACATCCCGGCGGTACAGGAACACTTCTCCTTTATCGTGATCGGCATCGTCCTGGCCTCCGTCGTGCCGATCCTCGTCGTTTGGCTGCGCAAAAAAATGGCGCTGCGGCGCGAAGAACAACTGTAAATTAAAAAAGCTGTCCACCTGGTAGACAGCTTTTTTTGTTTGCTTTTTTATTTTTTCAAAAGGAAACGGGCGAAATAGAGTTCATAGATGATGCCAAACACGGCAAAGCAGGCGGCAAAAAAGCCTTCGGTTAAGACATTGATGATCGGGTCCGTTGCGGGATCAAAAAGCCAATTGGCATTGTGGAAAAAGATGTGGTGGAAAATGACGAAAAATTCATCAAAATCCACAGCCGCAAACGGCAGGATAATCACTGGAATCAGCATCAAGGTCAAGGCAATGGACCGGTTCAAGTTCATGAAGTGCTTCTGCTTGCGCCACCTGGCATAAAAGGACAAGACCAGGCCAATTAAAAAGACCACGAGGGCCAGCATAAACAGCAGTTTGCATTCATAAAAGTGTTCGGCCGCGTTGCTGGAAGTCGGAAAATTGCTCATGTGCAAAACATTGTCAAAAGGCGACAGCAAATAGCCCAGCAGCTGCCAGTAGTTGTGCATAATGACCCCCAGTGGCTCATGCACGATGGCATCCGTTTTTTGTAGCTTGACGAAAACGGCCAGCAGCGGGCCACTGGCCAATAGCGCACCAACCACGCCGCTAGCCACCGCCAGCAAAAAATTATAAATCGTAATGACAACAGGATTTTTCCGCATTATTTCCACTCATCCAAACTCTCAACAACATAGGTGGGCTGCTTTTTGCCGACCAGCTCCGCTCTTTGGGTTATGCCAGTCAGGGTCAGAAGGGTGTCGACGCCACTGTTCAGCCCCGCCTGAATGTCGGTTTGGTAATTGTCGCCGACAATTAAAGTTTCTGCTTTGGTAAGACCATAACGTGCCAAGGCCATTTCCACGATGATCGGCGACGGCTTACCGATGTAGAGCGGCTGCTGGCCGGTGGCCGCCGCCAGCATTGCGCACTGACTGCCGTTGCCTGGCACTAATTCGTCACCTAAGGGCAGGTTTAAGTCCGCGTTGGTGCCGATAAAGCCAGCGCCAGCGCGGATAGCACGCGTGGCCACCCGCATCTTGTGGTAGGTTAAGTCGGTGTCCATCCCCATGACGACATAGTCTGGGTGCTGGTCCGTGATGTAAAAATGCGGATCGTTTTGAAAGGCGGCAAACAAACCGGTCTGCCCGATCAAATAAACCGCAATCTTTTGCCGGTCCGGATTTTGTGCCCGTAAGTAGGCCACGCTGGCCAGCGACGGGGTATAGACATGGTCAATGTCGGTCTCGACACCATGCCCCTTTAACTTGGCCACCACCATGGCGGGGGTCCGCGTCGTGTTATTCGTTAAAAAAATGCACTTGGCCCCCGCTTGCTGCACACGCTTGACAAAGCGCACGCCAGAAGCCACCGTTTCGCTGCCGCGATAAACGGTGCCATCGAGATCAATCAGATAGCCGCCGTACTGTTTCATTGCTTTTTTGCCTTCCTCGTCTTCTTTTTTCTGGGGTAATGCCGGCCGCCGCGTTTGCTGCGGCGAGGCCGTTTGCGCCGCAGCACTTTTTCCTTGGCCGGATTCTTGCCCTCACGGGCCAGAATAAAATAAGGGCTGCCCGGGTTGCCGTATTCGGTCAAATAATCCACGATCGTCGTTGATTTTTGGTCGATCTTCACGCGCTGCTTGGTCTGGTAAAAGCCCTTAAAGCGCAGGTGACCGGAGGACACGTCACCGACCAGCAGGTCGTATTGATCCAAAAATGGATCGTACTTTTGGGCCAGCAGGTCTTGGTCCAAAGCCTCCTTATAGTTGACTAGCACATGGTAATGGCGGTCGTTGATCACCACCTGGTTGCCATCGATGACAACTTGCGCCAAGTCATGGTAGAGCTTGGGTTCTTCTTTGTCAGCTGCTGTTTTTTTAGTCTCGTCGTCAGCCACGTCGGCCAGCCTCCTTTCCAGGCAGGGGGTACTTTTTAGCTAAGTAATCGGCCACGACGCCCCGCAAAAATTGCGGGGCCAGAATCGTATTATTGCCGACAATCGCTAGGGTCGGGAAGAAAGGCACCAGAATATAGTGGTCCAACACCGCGATGGTGTATGTCTTATCAGGGACAATCTTTTTGCCTTGCACATAGACCGCGTGGTCCTGGCGGTTAACTTTCAAGCCCTTGTAATAAATGTCGCCAAAGATTTTGCCGCGAAAACTCATCCCCCGCAGCGGGAACTTGTGCAAAAAGTGGCGGTTTTTTTCAACTTCCATGACCAGCCGCCACAAGTCACGGCCCTTGAGGCGCACCCGTGCCACGTGCATCGGGTGCGGCAGGCTGCGGTGCAGGTCGGCCCGCGTGATCAAGCCTTGCTTAAAAGGCGCTAGGAATAAGCCCGAGTTGAGCAGGGCCAAGTCGGTCTTGGCAAAGCTCGCCATCGCATCAAGCGACACTTGCACGGCCGCAATGGTGTCGTCGGCAAACTTTTCCGGCAAAAAGGCCACCTTTTGTCTGGCCAGCAACTGGTAACCATGGTTCCACCAATCCTGAATCAATTCCTCATCGCCCGGCATTTCCGGCAAATCTTCGGTTTTCACGGCCTTGGGCGCAATTGACAGCAGGTGGTGGTCGTCAGCAATTTTGACAGTGACGTCGCCGATATAACGCCCCCACTTGCCAGTCTGGACAATCCAGGTGTGCCCGTA
Organism: Lactobacillus sp.; assembly: GCA_040773345.1. Taxonomy (GTDB): domain Bacteria; phylum Bacillota; class Bacilli; order Lactobacillales; family Lactobacillaceae; genus Lactobacillus. The sequence continues at coordinate 4,669 of JAXGWL010000043.1, forward strand.
TTTTTCGCCACCTGGCAGCAAGGTATGCGAATGGCCACCGATGATGAGGTCAATTTGCGGGAACTTTTTAGCCAGCAGGTGATCTTGACCGATGCCGATGTGGGTCAGCAAAAACAGCAAATCATACCGCCCTGCCAGTTTTTTTAAAAGGCCGGCGAGCAACTCAACCGGCTTTTTAACCTGCCAGCCGTTAGGATTATAGGTCATAGGGTAAGCGGCGGTGAAACCAATCACTGCAATCCGCGTCCCTTTTTTGGTCTTAATAATTTTAAAAGGTGCCGCCCACTTGACCTGGCTGCCATCTTCATTGAAGACGTCGGCCAGCACCACGTCAAAATTAGCCTGGTCGAATAAGTGTGCTAAGACCTGGTGGGGATTGCACACGCCTTCGTTGTTGCCAATCGTCACCGCATCGTAGTGAAAGGAATTCATCAAGTCGATGTTGATTTGGCCATTGGTCGCCTCGGTCAAAGGGTGCGAGCGGTCCATAAAATCACCCGCATCAAAGGTCAGGGTCTGGTCAAAGCGCGGGTCTTTCTGCGCTTGGACTAAATAGCGACCCAGTTTGGGAAAAGACTCAAAGTGAGAGTGCAGGTCATTAGTATGCACAATGCGGATTTTTTCCATTTGAATTGCCCCTCTTTCCCCCTAGCCAATCCGGTTGGCCTTTAAAACGGCGTTGAACGCGTCACGAATCTTGCCCGCAGGCTTTTGCCATTCGACCCACTTCGTCAAGTTAGTCAAAGTCGGCAGGGTGTAGTTTTTATTAATGTAATCTTCATAAGTTGCCAGGGCTTTGGTGCGCGCAATATTCAGCTGCAAGATGCGGACGCCTTTAATATAGCCGCGGTCTGCGGCCAGTTCGGCAATCCCATTTTGGTCAACATTAGATATTTCGTAATATTTTGAACCATCATTGCGCGTAATCTGCTCAATTAAGTCAAAACGGACAGCTTGCTGCGCCATACTTATTCACTCCTCCTGCTTGGGCCTTCATAGAAAAAAAAGCCGTTCCATGCTATTGTAAGTTAGAAAAACTAGCAGTTAGGTCTAATCAATAATGAAAAAAATTTCAAAATTAATCCTGGGCTGCCTGCTGGTGGCCAGCTTTATCTTCAATAGCGGCTTTTTAGTCGTTGGTCACCGTGGAGACCCTACTAAGTATCCTGAAGAATCAATTCAAAGCGATAACTCAGCTTTTGCTTCAGGGGCCGACTATGTAGAACTCGATGTGCACTTGTCAGCCGACAACGTGCTAGTCGTCTCTCACGACCGCGACCTCGCGCGGGTGACTGGTATATCGACCATTGTATCACAAAATAATTTTGCCACTTTGAGCCAATACCGCCTGCAAAATGGTGAACACGTCATGAGCCTGGATCAGCTCTTTTCCTATTATAAGGACAA
>JAXGWL010000044.1:0-6074 GCA_040773345.1 Lactobacillus sp.
ATGATGAAAAATCAGCAGCCTGCTTTTTTGTGCAAAAAAAAGAACGGTCAACAACCGTTCTTTTTATTTCTAACTTGTTTTACTTTTCTAGTTACTTTAGAACTAATTTGGCAACCGCCTCACAGCGCGGCGTCTGCGGCAGCATGTCAACTGATTTGATGACCCGGACCTTGTATTTTTCACTGAGCAAGACCAGGTCTTGGGCCAGGGTTGATGGGTTGCAAGAAATGTAGACAAAAGTTTGGGGTTGTGCCGCCAAGATGGCCTTAATCATTTGCTTGGCTAAGCCCGTGCGGGGTGGGTCGACAATTAAAGCGTCAAAAGCAAGGCTGCCCAGTTTTTCTTCCGCTGCCCCTTGGATGTATTGTGCGTTATGCACGCCGTTTTGGCGACAGTTCAGCTGCGCGTCATGTACCGCGTCAGGGATGCTTTCAAGACCAATCACCTGTTTAACTTGGTCGGCTGCCAAAATTCCTAAGGTGCCCACGCCGCTGTAGGCGTCGACCAAAGTCTGGCTCGGTTGTAAGTCCAGCATTTGCAAGGCAGTGTGATAGAGGTTGACCGTTTGCTCCGAATTTAGCTGGAAAAAGGCCCGTGGCGAAAGATTAAAGGTTTTGCCATCTATTTTTTCCTGGATATAGTCTGCACCCCATAGTTTAACCGTCTTGTTGCCCCAGACTTGGGGATTGTCCCACTGGGTGATGTTTTGGAAGATGCCAGTGACTGACCGGATTTTTTGCGCGGCAGCGACTAGCCGGTCCAGACCCCGCACTTGCTCGCCCACCGTGATCAAGGTCAACTGGCTTTGGCCTGTGGTGTATGAAGAGCGCACGACGACTGTTTTAACGCCCGGCAGCTTGCGGCGACTATCTGCAATTGGCAACCTAAATTTGGCCAGAAGCTTTTTGACTGCCAACTCAATTTTTTGAGAAGTTTCAGACTGTGTGGGCATCACGGGCAAGTCGACGACGCGGTGGGAGTGCGGTTCGTAAAGGCCGGCCATGACGCGACCGTGCTCAAAGGCCACTTGGTATTGGGCTTTATTGCGGTAGTGCCAGCTGTGGGGTGCTGGCAAGGTGGCTTGCACCTTGATGTGGCGCCAATGCTCCGGTTTAAAACGAGCCAAGGCCTCCTGCACCATTTGCTGCTTAAATAAAAGCTGCTTTTCGTAAGGCAGGCAGGCTAGTTCTAAACCGCCCACCTTGGGATTAACGCCCTTAGGAAAAGGCAACCGGTCAGGACTTTTTTCCTTAATGCGGACCAGCTCACCTTCCAGGTAATGTGAGCGCCGCTTAGTGATGCGGGCAACTACGACTTCACCTGGCAAGGCCCCAGGGATAAAAATGATCTTTTTCTGGTAGTAGCCTAAGCCCTCGCCATTGATGCCGAGGCGTTTGATAGTAATGATGACTGGCTTTGCATTTTGATGATTAGACATGTTTGCTCCTTTTTAATTCGTAAGCACTATTTTAGCGCATCCCAAGGGCGTGAAACAAATTTGTCGCGTTTGTTTGCGTATATTAAAATAAAGTGCGAAAGGAAATGAACTGATGGCAAAAATTAGCAAGGTGAGTGCTCAAAAACGGGCCGGCCGCTACAATATCTTTCTCGATGGGCATTACGCCTTTTCTGCGTCTGAAAACACGGTGGCCAAGTTTGTGCTGCTGCCAGGAAAGGAATTGAATGACAAACAGGTTGCGCAAATTAAGCAAGCTGATAGTGCCAGCCGGGCTGAGGACCTGGCGGCCCGTTATCTGAGTTATCAGCCGCGGTCTGTTTTTGAGGTTGAATCTTATCTGTTAAAAAAAGGCTTGCCGGCTGCCGCTGTGAATAGTGCAATTACCCAATTGACAGACCTGGGCTACCTAGACGATGCCCAATATGCTGGCTTGGTGATTAAAGATAGTCTCCAAGTGGGAACAAATGGGCCAGGCAAATTGCGCTTAAAGCTTAAGCAGAAAGGCGTCGCTCCTGACGTGACTGACCTGGCTTTAGCGGAAGCTGCTACTGCTGATTGGCAAAACCTGGCCACGCGCATTTTGCGTCCACTCGTGAGTCAAAAGGGGCGCTTGTCACAACGCCAGCTGGTCAATAAGGCGCGGCAACGCTTGTACAGCCATGGCTTTAGCGGCGATTTAGCTGCTGAACTGCTGACCCAAGTTGATTTAAGTCAGGACGAGTCGCTGCAAGAGGCTGCCTTGCAAAAACAAGGCGCCAAGGCTTGGCGGCGTTACAGTCGTTATGACGGTCACACGCGCCGGCAAAAAGTGCGGGCCGCTTTGTTTCGCCAAGGCTTTGCTAGCGGTGAAATCAGTTCTTTTTTAGACAGTAAGCAAGACGAGTAACAAGGGGAGATTAAGATGGCAGAAAAAGAGATTAAGGCAGTGCGTTTTTTAGGCAGGGTGGTCAACGACCACATGATTGACCCGAACCGTTCTTTTATGACGACCATTGAGAAGGACGAAAAAGATCCTAAGTTTCAAGCCTTTCTAAAAGCAGGTAATTATGGGCAGCGGGCAGACCTGACGGCCTTTGGCCCAGAGGACTTTACCTACTGGTATGGCGTCGCCGTTCCGGCTTGGCAGCCTATTCCGCAAGGCGTGATGCGTTATGACTTGCCGGCCGCCAAGGTCTTTGAATTGGAGATGCAGGCTGATTTGTCCTACTTCCAGCTGCCCTTGAATTACACGATCCCAGACTTTTTGGCTAAGGCTAAAAAGGCAGGGGCCGTTTTCCCTGACAATTTGGGCTATTCAGAGACGCCTTTTGTCTTGCGCAAGCTCGCTTTAAAGACGAAAAAAATGACCTGCATCTTGTATCTGCAGGCCAGCGATGTTGAGCAAAACTAATTATTCTCGACTGAGAGGTTGTCATATTCAATAAACGCGCCGATGCAGGTTGAGACAAACGTGACCAATAACACCCACCCTGTGGCGGTGCCAATAATGTTGTTCATCGGCAAGACGTGCCGCACGAGGTACATAAAGATTAGGCAGAGCACAAAGTCGGAGACAACGTTTGCCAGCTGGAGCCAGGGCCGCCTACGAATACTAAAAAAGCGCAGCAGCTGCTTTAAGAAGTTGTCGTCGGAATTGATCGCCAACAAGTCTACGGGCCGCTGGACGGTTCCTTTGATGGCAAACATGATGCAGCTGCCGACCAGCGCACCGACCAAACTACGCCACAGACTAGTAGCGTGCAGCACGAGGGCGTTGTAGCCGATGCCAATGATTACCAAACTGCAGAGGTAAGGGATTAACAACAAGAAGATAAAGACTAGGATTAAGTGATTCTTTTTCATTTTTCCTCCCGTTTCTTATCCCTCATTTTAGCACAAGGGCTATGTTATACTTTTTGTTGTGAAAGTTTTTTAATTTAAGGAGCAATGATGGTTTCAGAGCCTGGGGCGGGACACCTCTTTTCTCGCCTGAAAAATGCATTTAAAACTGAAAAAAAGGTCGATCCAAGCACTCACCTTAAAAAGGAACTAGCTGGTCTTTTTCAAAAAAAGCAGTTAAGCCAACAAGAATATTTAATGCTTGATAGTCTGATCGACTTCCAAGACAAAACGGCGCATGAAGTCATGGTGCCACGAATTGACGCTTTTATGGTTGACGAGACGGTGCCGTTCCAAGACAACTTAGACGAGATTTTGCGCCAGCCTTATTCGCGCGTGCCAGTCTATCGCCAGGACAAGGATAAAATCGTCGGCGTCATTCACATTAGAACCGTTTTACGCAAGGCCCGCAGCCTGGGCTTTGACAAACTCGACTACCAAGAGGTCATGTATGAGCCCTTGTTTGCACCAGAGACGATTTCACTGGGCGAGCTGCTGATTGAAATGCAGCGGACGCAGCGGCAGTTGGCCATTTTGCTCGACGAATACGGCGGCGTTGTGGGGTTAGCCACGATTGAAGACCTAATTGAAGAGATTGTTGGCGACATCGATGACGAGGTCGACCAGGCGCATCCTTTATTTAATAAGCTCGACAATGGCGACTTTATGCTGGATGGACGGATGCCGCTGGAAGACTTTAATGATGAGTTTCAGCAACACTTGGCGGCTCCTGACGTCGATACCGTGGCCGGCTACGTAATTACCGAATTGGGAATGATTCCAGCCAAGGGTGAAAAGCTCGTCGTCAAGGTGCCGGGCGGCCATTTAGTTACTGATAGAATGCGGGGCTCGCGCCTTTTGTCTGTGCGCTACCGAATTCTCAATGAAGAAGAAAAAAAGACAGAGGACAAAGATAAGCAATGACAGATAATTTAGGAGAAGCTGTTAAAAAACGGCGGACTTTTGCGATTATTTCGCACCCTGACGCCGGTAAAACGACGATCACTGAACAGCTCCTGCTGTTTGGCGGGATTATTCGTTCAGCAGGGACGGTTAAGGCTAGGAAGACTGGCAAGTACGCGACGAGTGACTGGATGGCCATCGAAAAAAAGCGGGGGATCTCGGTTACTTCTTCTGTCATGCAGTTTGAATACCAGGGCAAGCGCGTCAATATTTTGGACACGCCAGGTCACCAGGACTTTTCAGAAGACACCTACCGGACTTTGATGGCGGTTGACTCGGCCGTGATGGTCATTGACTCCGCTCGTGGCATCGAACCGCAGACCATTAAGTTATTTAAGGTTGTCAAAAAACGCGGCATCCCTATTTTTACCTTTATGAACAAGCAAGATCGGGAAGGGCGTGAACCCTTAGACCTAATCGCCGAACTGGAAGACGTCTTAGGTATTGATGGTGTCGCCATGAACTATCCCATTGGGATGGGCAAGACTTTACGGGGCCTGTACGACATCGCCAACAACCGCGTGGAGCTCTACCACAAGAAAGGCAAAGATCGTTTCGTTGACCTGAATAAAGAAGGCCACCTGCCTGCCAGTGAAGAACTAAGCCATGATCCTCTGTATGAAAAGGCCTTAGGCGATGTTGAACTGATTAAGGAGGCCGGCAACAAGTTCGACTTGCAAAAAGTGCTAGCCGGTGAACAGACGCCAGTTTTCTTCGGCTCGGCTTTGACTAACTTTGGCGTAGAGACCTTCTTAGACAGTTTTATCAACATGGCGCCAACGCCAGCGAGCCACATCGTCAACGGCGACGAAGAGTTGCAACCAGATGACCCGGAATTTTCGGGCTTTGTCTTTAAGATCCAGGCCAACATGAACCCGCACCACCGTGACCGGATTGCCTTTATTCGCGTGGGTAGCGGCGAATTCAATAAGGGCCTGGATGTCCATTTGGCCCGAACGGACCAGGTGGTTCGGCTTAACAATGCGACTGAATTCATGTCGTCAAAACGGGTTCAGGTGGACCATGCCGTCGCGGGCGACATCGTAGGCCTGTACGACACGGGCAACTTCCAAATTGGCGACAGCATTTATGCCGGCAAACGGAAGATCGTCTACCCACCGTTGCCACAATTTACCCCGGAGCTCTTCATGGAAGTTTCTGCCAAGAACGTGATGAAGCAAAAATCCTTCCACAAGGGGATGACCCAGCTGGTCCAAGAAGGGGCCGTACAGCTTTACCGCAACTACCAGACCGGTGACTATATTTTAGGTGCGGTCGGGCAGCTGCAGTTTGAAGTCTTTGCCTTCCGAATGAAGAATGAATACAATTCCGAAGTCGAAATGAAGCCACTGGGTTCCCGCGTTGCCCGCTGGATTGACCCAGACCAATTGGATCCAAAGATGTCGAATTCCCGAAATTTACTAGTCAAGAATCGCGCTGACCAGCCGCTGTTTTTATTTGAAAATGCTTTTGCAGAGCGCTGGTTCAAGCAAAAGTACCCAGATGTCAAGTTAACTAGCCGTTTATAATAAAATTTTCACTCTACCGCCTGCAGAAAGGTGCTATAATTAGCTTGTTAAATCACAAACTAATCCTTTTTTGCAAAGGGCGGTATTTTTATATGTTCAAAAAAGTTCTAGTCGCCAATCGTGGCGAAGTTGCGACGCGAATTATTCGCGCTTGTCATGAGTTAGGAATCAAGGCAGTCGCTGTCTATCCTAAAGAGGACGAGTACAGTGCACACCGCTTTGCAGCTGATGAGGCTTACTTGATC
>JAXGWL010000045.1:0-6019 GCA_040773345.1 Lactobacillus sp.
AAGAAGTGCCGGAAGTTTACGACGGAACCGTAGAAATTGTTTCCATTGCCCGCGAAGCCGGTGACAGAACTAAGATTGCTGTGCGTTCAGCTAACCCAGACATTGATCCAGTGGGGACCTGCGTCGGCCAACGCGGCAGCCGGGTCCAGAACATCGTCAACGAATTGGGTGGCGAAAACATTGACGTGGTTCGTTACGAAGACGACCCGTCTGATTACATCGCCAACGCTTTGAACCCCGCTGAAGTCATCGCTGTCCAGTTCAGTGAAGACGACGAGGAAAATAAGACAGCCTTAGTCATTGTTCCTGACTACCAACTGTCCTTGGCAATTGGCAAAAAAGGACAAAATGTCCGGCTTGCTGCGCGTCTGACCGGTTATAAGATTGACATCAAACCGGAATCTGATGTTGAGTTTGTCGACAGCGACGATGATAATGCCGAAGATGACGACGCTGGCGACGATTCCCAAGAGTAGGTGAGGAACTTGAGAAAAATTCCTATGCGCAAAGACTTGCTGACAAACAGCATGCAGCCGAAAAAGGAATTGGTGCGCATTGTTGTCGATAAGGAAAAAAACGTGTCGATTGACCCCACCGGCAAAAAGGCTGGGCGGGGTGCCTACGTTTCTCTCAATCCTGACAAGATTAAAGCCGCCCAAGAAAGCAATATTTTAGGCCGCAGCCTGCATGCCAGCATTCCTGACGAATTTTACGATCAGCTGTTTAAGTATGTTGATCATCAAAAAGCAAGAAAAGAATTATTCGGTGATAAAAAATAACAAGCGAGGGAGTGTGATTTGATGGCTAAAAAAAGAATCTATGAGTTAGCTAAAGAATTAGACATCGACAACAAAACCGTTTTATCAAAAGCACGTGCGCTGGGTTTTGAAGTCAAGACACACATGTCGACTTTGACTGACGACCAGCAAAAGCAGTTGACCGCAAGCTTAAAGCCGCAAAATAAAGGGGCTAAAAAGCCGGCCAAAAGCGGCAAGATTAAAATTTCCGTCAAAGCTCTAAGACGGAAGCCGCAGCAAGGCGAACGCCGTAACCGTCGGCGCAACAACAATAACCGGCACAACCAGCGGCCGGCATCGGCTCGCCCAGCAGCCCAAGACCTGCTGAAGGCTTTTAAGCAAAAGCAGCGGCAAGAGCAACGCGAATTAGATCGGCAGAGCCGGGCAACCAAGGCCGACTTGCGCAAACAGGAGCAAAAGGCCGCAGCCAAACCAACGCCAGCAGCCAAGCCGAAGGCCCACAAGGCAGTCAAGCCAGCACCGGCTCCCGTTGAAAAGCATATCGGGCCGAAGATTTTAAAACCGTCCCCGCAACGTTTTGTCAACAAGCAAAGACAAGAAAAGACGGCGCGCGGTAATCGGAACCGGGATACTGCCGAATTAGGCAGCCGGCGCCAGCAACAGCAACACGCCTATGAAGAGCGGCGGCGCCGTGGTGAAAGCGACCGGCAACGGCGCAAGAACAAGAAGCGGCGTCAAAACACTGTGCGGGCTGACCGCTTCAAGCAAAAGCAGCCGACCCAGCGCAAGGTTAAACCATTGCCAAAGGTTTTGGTCTATGAGCAAGGCATGAATGCCCAGGACCTGGGCAAGCTGCTGCACCGAGAACCAACTGAAATTGTCAAAAAGCTCTTTATGTTGGGCATTATGACTAATCAAAACCAGTCTTTGGATAAGGATGCCATCGAACTTTTGGCAGCTGACTATAACATCGAGGCCAAGGAGAAAGTTCACGAAGATATTTCCGACATCGATAAATTGTACGCCAAGCGCTTAGCGGCAGCAAAAGAGTCCAAGCATTTGATCAAACGGCCACCAGTAGTGACCGTCATGGGCCACGTTGACCATGGTAAAACTACGTTGTTGGACCGCTTGCGGCATACGCAAGTTGCCGAAGACGAAGCCGGCGGGATTACCCAGAAGATTGGTGCTTACCAGGTTCGACTCGACAACCGTTTGGTTACTTTCTTGGACACGCCAGGCCACGCGGCTTTCTCCAGCATGCGTGAACGTGGTGCCGAAATCACTGATATCGTTGTCTTGGTCGTTGCTGCCGACGACGGCGTGATGCCACAGACGATTGAGGCGATTGACCACGCTAAAAGCGCCAAAGTGCCAATCATTGTGGCCATCAACAAAATGGATGTCCCTGGTGCCAACCCGCAGCACGTGCAAGAACAACTGATGAAGTACGGGCTCGTACCAGAAGATTGGGGTGGTGACACGATTTTCGTGCCAATTTCAGCTAAGACCGGCAAAAACGTCGACCAGCTGTTGCAAAATATTTTGCTGCAAGCTGATGTGATGGAACTGCAAGCCGACCCGACGCAAAAAGCCATTGGTACTGTCGTCGAAGCACGTCTGTCACGGGGCCGTGGTCCTGTGGCCGACATCCTGGTTCAAGAAGGTACCTTGCGTGTTGGCGATCCAATTGTTGTCGGCAATACCTTCGGCCGGGTTCGTGTCATGACTAACGATAAAGGCCGCCGGGTTAAGAAGGCGACCCCGTCTATGCCAGTGGAAATTACTGGTTTAAACGACGTACCAGAATCGGCTGACAAGATGGTGGTCTTCGATTATGAAAAGACGGCCCGGGCTGTCGGTGAGCAACGTGCGCAAAATGCCTTGGAAAAGCAGCGTGAGCAAGTTCAACACGTCACCTTGGACAACCTGTTTGACACCATGAAGCGTGAAAACATGAAGGAAGTCGACATTGTCTTAAAGGCCGACGTGCAGGGCTCAGTTGAGGCTTTGCAACAAGCTCTGGACAAGATCGATGTCAAGGGCGTGCGCGTTAACATTATCCACGCCGCTGTTGGTGCTATCAACGAATCCGATGTCACGCTGGCTGGTGCTTCAAATGCCTTTATTATCGGCTTTAACGTCCGGCCAACGGCTACTGCCAAATCGCAAGCTGAAACCGATGGCGTCGACATCCGCTTGTACTCCATCATTTACAAGGCGATTGACGATGTAACGGCCGCCATGAAGGGGATGCTGGAACCAACCTTCGAAGAGCATGTCATTGGCAACTTAACTGTTCGTGAAACTTGGAAGGTTTCTAAGATCGGCACTATTGCCGGAGCCTTTGTCGACAACGGCTACGTGAACAACGAGTCTAAGATTAGAGTCATTCGCGACGGAATCGTTAAATATGACGGCCACGTGGCCTCCTTACGGCGCTATAAAGATGACGTGAAGACGGTTAAGGCCGGCAACGACTGTGGCCTGGTCGTCGAAAACTACAATGACATCAAAGTTGGCGACGAGCTGGAAGCTTACGAGATGCAAGAAGTTAAACCTAAGTAATTAGGAGGCTAGCATGAAGCATAGAATTGGCCGGGTCGAGGGCGAAATTTTGCGCGAATTGACGAAAATTTTGCGCAGAAATATTCGCGACCCACGGCTCAGGGATGTGACCTTTACGGCCGTCGAATGCACTAATGACTTATCTTATGCCACTGTCTATTACAGTTTGCTGACTGAGGACGTGCAAAAAGAAAAGGACGTGGCAGCAGGCTTGCGAAAGGCCAAGGGCATGATGCGTCACCTGTTAGGCCAAGTGCTAACGGTTTACAAGGTGCCAGAATTGATTTTTAAACGGGATAATTCTGTTTTGTACGGCAGCAATATCGATGAATTGATCAAGCAGGTCAAAAAACAGGATGCTGAACGTGACAAATAAGAAAAGCGCCGCAAGCAGGCGCTTTTTTTGTAGAAAGGAAAACAGATGCTGAGTGGAATCATGGTCATCAATAAGCCGCGTGGCCTGACTAGTGGCGACGTCGTCTATCGTTTGCGCCGCTTGCTGCATGAACGCAAGATCGGCCACGCAGGGACTTTGGACCCAGATGTTGACGGCGTCTTGCCGATTGCAGTGGGGCAAGCCACTAAACTGATAGACCGCATGCACTTGCGGCCCAAGGCTTACCGCGGTGTGGGTCGCTTAGGGCTGGCTACTGACAGTTATGATTTAGCAGGTAAAATTTTAAAACGGCAAAAGTTGGCTGGTCCTGTTGCTGCCGACCGGCTGACCCAGGCTATGGCGCACTTGACCGGGACGATCGCCCAAAAGCCGCCAATCTATTCAGCTGTCCGCGTTAACGGCAAAAGGCTCTATGAATATGCCCGGGCGGGTGAGCCTGTTGCCATTCCGACCCGACAAGTGGTTGTTTACGACTATCGCTTGCAGGGCACGCCTGTTTTTAATGAAGAAGCAGGGACAGAAGACTTTGCTTTTCAGGTGTGCTGTGGCAAGGGCACCTATGTCCGCGCGCTGATCAATGACTTAGGCACTTGCCTAAATTTGCCTGCTGTCATGACCGCGCTGACCAGAACTGAGGCCTGTGGCTTTAGTTTAGCCGATAGCGTTGCCTTGGCTGCCCTCAGCGAGGACAATGTCCGCCAGTTTCTGCATCCGCTAGAAGAATTTTTGGCCAGCTGGCCCCAATGCGACTTGACTGCGCAGCAATGGGCCAAGGTCAAAAATGGGGCTTGGCTGTCCTTGGATAGGAATGAAAACGAATTAGCTTTAAAGTATAATAAAAAAGTTAAGGCAATCTATCGCCGGCAAGGTCAGGTCTATCGGCCGGACTTAATGCTGCTGGCAATCAGTGATTAGGATTTGAAGATCGTTGCAAGTAATCAAGTTAGCATATCCCATCAAAGAAAAATTAACAGCAGGCAAAGTCGTCTTAGCGCTGGGCTTTTTTGACGGTGTCCACCGCGGTCACCAGGCCCTGCTGCGAAAAGCAAAGACCATTGCTGACCAAAAAGGACTGCCCCTGATGGTCATGACTTTTGACGTCCATCCCAAGGTGATTTTCCATGGGGTACGCGATTTTCGTTATATTGACAGCCCGCAAGAAAAGGTGCGCAAGATGGCGGCTTTAGGCGTTGACTACTTGGTCTTTGCCCAATTTCGCTCAGGTTTTGCCGAATTGCGGCCGCAGGAGTTTATCGACAAAGTGATTTTGAAGCTGCAGCCAGATACCGTGGTCGCGGGTTTTGACTACACTTACGGTCGCGCCGATATTGCCAACATGAAGACCCTGCCGCTGCACGCGCGCCATCGCTTTGACGTCGTCGAAGTGCCCGAGCAAAAGTTCGCTGGTCGTAAAATCGGCTCAACGGAAATAAGAATGGCGATCAAAGCGGGCTACATGCTGTTGGCGGCTGAGTTGTTGGGGCGGCCTTATGTTTTACGGGGCAAGGTAGTGCAAGGCAAACACCTTGGTCGGAAAATGGGCTATCCGACTTTGAATTTAAAACTGTCTTTTCCCAACATTATTCCGAAGATTGGGGTCTATGCTACGCGAACCATGGTTTTTGATCACTGGTATTATTCAATGACTAGCGTCGGCTATAACGTCACCTTCAACCAAAAGGGACGCATCTTCATTGAATCAAACCTCTTTGGCTTTGACGAAGTGGCTTACGGACAAGAGATTGCCATCGAATTTGATAGCTACTTGCGCGGTGAACTCGACTTTGCCAATGCACGTGAATTAAGCAAGCAGATGGGTAAAGACAAGATTGCGGTTCAGCGTTTTTTCAAAAAAACGATGATTAACTAGTGAGCACTCCTGTGGGGGTGCTTTTTTTGTGCCAATGATTAGCACTCTAATTGCTTTATTGCTAAAAACTGGCTAACATGAACTTAACAAAGTGAGGATGAGCAAAATGTTGACCAAACGCCAAGAGCTTATTTTAGAAACTGTCATTAAAGATTTTACCAAGACCCATGAACCAGTGGGCTCCAAGACGGTAATGAAGCAGTTGCCGATCAAAGTCTCCAGCGCGACAATCAGAAATGAAATGGCGGTCTTAGAGGACCAAGGCCTGGTTGAGAAGACCCATTCTTCAAGCGGCCGGGTCCCCTCGGCGGAAGGCTACCGCTATTATTTGGATCACTTGGTTGAGCCCATCCAGGTACCAGCTCAGATTTACCAAGAGATTGGCGATAAGCTGGGCCAGCCCTTTCATCAGGTCAACGATATTGT
>JAXGWL010000046.1:0-5933 GCA_040773345.1 Lactobacillus sp.
ACTGCCACGCCGCCTGGTGCGTAGCCTTCGTAAGTAATTTCATCGTAGTGTTCGTCAGAATTGCCTTCGGCCTTCTTGATCGCACGTTCGATGTTGCTCTTAGGCATGTTGTTTGCCCGGGCCTTGTCCATAACCATCCGTAAGTTAGGATTGCCTGAAGGGTCAGGACCACCACTCTTTGCTGCCATGTAAAGCTCACGAGATAACTTCTGGAAGATTTTACCTTTCTTAGCGTCCTGTGCATTCTTGCGGCCTTGAATATTGTGCCATTTTGAATGTCCTGACATTACAATCCTTCTTTCTTCTAACTATATTTTTAACGTAATAATTTTAACTCAGCTAGTAGTCAAATTCAATTTAATCCGTAAGAAAAGGGCCTGCTCGCCTATGCGCAGGTCCTTGAGTTGCAAAGAAAACTTATGAAACAATTAAAAAACGATTCACAAAGATAAATCATCTAGTTAGCTAAAAATTAAGAGGATAAAAAATGAACTCATTTTAAAAATTCAATCATCAATCATAATTAATCTTCTCAACCCGGGTCCATCATAACATTAATTTTCAGGCGATGAAAAAATAAAGCATGTTTTCATCGCTTTCTTTTTTTAGGCGTCGCTTTCATTTAGCAGCTGCTTTAATAAGGCCGTGCAGCCCTTCTCAATTTCGGCAAAAGCCAACTCGAAGTCATTTGAAAACCAGGGATCATCAATGTCTTTGCTTGAGCCAGCAAATTGCAGCAGCTTATATTCTTTATGCTGCGGGTCGCCACCAGCAATGCGATTCATGTCGTAAAAATTTTCTTCATCCATACCGATCAGGTAGTCATATTGTTCGTAATCGCTTTTTTTCATCAATTGAGCACGGTGACTGCCAAAAGGCACATTGTGCTTTTGTAAGACTCGCTGTGCGCGTGGATCAATGCCATGACCCCAATCTGAACCATAAGGAATTTCGTCGCGCGTTAAGGCCTTGGAATCAATTTGAAATTGATCGCCCAATTTTTTGGCATTAACCTTTTGCTGCAAAATAGCTGCGGCCATTGGCGAACGACAGATATTGCCGTGACATAAAAACAGTATTTTAATCATCGCTGCCCCTTTCTCTTAGAAAAATGCCGCCCAACTTGCCACACAAGCGCTGCGGCAATCATCACGATCAATGCTAAAGTGCTGTTTGCACCCATCGTCATTTCAATGCCCGGATAAACTTGCCTCTGGAGACTGGTCGCTAATTGCTGGACCAAGGTCGCTTCTAGACCATAAAGCCCCAGTGCCATCACTAAACCTAACCAGAGGCCCAGCGAGTGCCCAAATAAAACCAGCAAAATAGTTAGCACTAAAACAAGCAAGACAGCAATAAAGTAGTTCTTATAGCGTTCTAAGTAAGAATTTAACTCGAGCACTTCCTCGCTGCGCAGCGCTCTTTTTGCATAACGGCGTGCATACTTGGCCAAAAGCGGCACTTGCTTAAACGGCTGGGTAGCTTCCGAGACGACTTGCTTTTCAATTGTCTCCTTGTTAGCACTCAGCTCGTAAATGGTCGCATAAGAAGCAGCATAATGAACTTGGCGCGGCAAGCCAGTCAACATTTGATCTGTAGCCCCGGTTTGCTTTAAAAAAGCCCAGGCATCGTTCAAATCTTCACTACCTTGCTGTTTAATCTGCTGGGCTAAAACGTGTTTCACCAGGCCGTGAAAATTACCAACGCGCAAGTTAGCGGGCGTTGTGAGCAGCATCCCGAAGGAAACAATCATCAAGACGCTGGTTAGCAAGCGGACCCAGAAATTATTTTTTCTCATCGACTACTCCTTATAAAACAAACTCATTTAAAGCATAAGCAATGCCGTTGTTGTCGTTAGTCCGCGTCACAAAATCAGCTTTGTCTTTCAGTTCAACGACGCCATTACCCATCGCAACCTTAAAAAACTCATTGTCAGAAAAAAGCGATAGGTCATTGCGGTGATCGCCAAAGACCATCACTTCTTTTTGCGGAATTTTAAGTCGGGCCGCCAGTTCGGCGACAGCCTTTCCCTTAGACGTTGTGTTCAAGTTGCACTCAACAATTTGTGCACCGGTCCGCAAGATTTCAAATTGCTGGCCCAAGACTGGTGGTACTTTTTTCATCACTGCATCCATCTGCTTTGGGGTACCAGTATACTCCGCTTTAAAATAATGCAGCTGGCGCGGAATCTCTGTGACGTGGAGATAGTAGGTAAAGTTCATGCTGGCTAAATGCTTAATAAATGGTGTTTCTACCTGGTCCAGCGTATAGTAGCCATCTTCATGCATAAAGAGCAATTGACTACCTGTTTCTTGCGCAAACTTGCTGAACACGTCTGCCTGTTTAGCATCAAAGCAGTGTGCAAACAGAACCTTGCCGGCCATCGTCTCTGCTTCTGCACCATTGTACAAAATCAGCGGGTTGTCAGCCGGCAAACCTAAAGTTTGCATATGCGGCCGCACCCCCGTTACTGGTCGGCCAGAAACTGGTACTACCGTGATGCCCTGCGCCTGTGCTTTTTTTAAGGCTAGCTGCGTCAGTTTAGCAATTTTTTTGCCGCTAGTTAGCAGCGTACCATCTAGATCGACGCCAATCAGTCTAATTTTGATTTTTACCCCCAAACAAAAAACCGGTTGCTGACCGGTTTTAGTTTAATCTTACAAGACGAATTTTGCTAGGGCTGCAGCGACCCCATCGTGATTATTGTCGACTGTTACATAATCAGCCCGTGTTCGCACAGAAGCAATGCCGTTTTTCATGGCCACCTTGAAAAAGTCAGGATTCATAAACATCGATAAATCATTGCCTTGATCACCAAAAATCATTACTTCTTTGGGGTCAACCTGCAGGAGTTGGGCTAATTTAACAACCGCCCGCCCTTTTGAGGCCTTCTTCGAAGTTACTGCCAAAGTATAGGCATTAGACTGCACAACCGAATAGCGTTCTGCAAACCAGGCCGGCAGATTTTCTTTGAATTTAAGCAGTTCTGCAGCGGTTCCTGTGAATTCGGCCTTCAGGTAGCGGAAATCAGGTTTAAAGTCTGCATAGTTCTTGATCAAAATTGGCATTTTGGTCAATTCC
The DNA here is from genome assembly GCA_040773345.1 of Lactobacillus sp. Lineage (GTDB taxonomy): Bacteria > Bacillota > Bacilli > Lactobacillales > Lactobacillaceae > Lactobacillus. The sequence goes on from JAXGWL010000046.1 coordinate 3,082, forward strand.
GAGTTGCGGGCCATCTGCAAAGACAGCTCGTGGTCCATGGTCAAAAAGGTGTGCAGGGTCTCAAAGTGGACGTGGATTTGGTTAGCAGACCAAATTTTGGCAAAAGTCTGAAAATCATGGTAGTCCAAATCTTCCGTCGCTAAGATGCGGCCAGTCAGATCTTGAATCAAGCCGCCGTTATACAAAATAGCGTATTCATGCTGGCCGGCAAGTCCTAATTGATCCAAAAATGGCTTAATGCCGGACAAAGGACGACTCGAGGTCAACACAACCTTGATCCCCATCTCATGAGCCGCTACCAACGCCTGTTCTGAGGCTGGCGCAATCTTTTTTTCTGAATTAAGCAAAGTGCCATCTAAGTCGGTTGCAATTATTTTAACAGTCATTTTCTACTGTGCCCCACTTACTCAACAGTAACGCTTTTGGCTAAGTTGCGTGGTTTATCCACGTCAAGGCCCTTATTCTTGGAGGAATAGTAGGCCAAAAGCTGAGCTGGCACAATAGTCACCAGCGGACTCAGATAGTAGTCCAGGTCAGGCAACACTACATCGTCGCCCTCTTTGGCAAACTTCTTGCCGGCAAAGACCATGACGCTAGCACCACGACTTTGCACCTCCCGAATATTGCCTCGGGTGAGATCCGCCGTGGCCGGATCATTGATCAAAGCAATGACTGGAGTGCCCTTTTCAATCAAGGCAATCGTACCGTGCTTTAATTCAGCAGCGGCAAAGCCTTCCGTTTGGATATAGGAGACTTCCTTCAGCTTTAAAGCACCTTCTAAAGCAACGGCGTAGTCAATACCACGCCCGATGTAAAAGGCGTTGCGCGTTGTCCGCAAGTACTTCTTAGCAAGGGTATCAATCTTATCCTGGCCATCAACCAAGCGTTGCATGCCTTCTGCAGCCAAAGCCAATTGATGTTTTAAGTCAAAGGCGCGGGCTGCCTTTTTGCCGAGCTTTTCACCAACGGCCTTGGCAAAGACAGCTTGCACAGCAATTTGCGCTGTGTAGGCCTTGGTCGAAGCAACCGCAATTTCAGGGCCGGCTTTAAGCAGCATTGTGTAAGTGGCTTCCCTAGAAAGAGTTGAGCCTTCCACGTTGGTCATGGTCAAACTAGGCAGCTTACGCTCATCAACTTGTTTTAGCACCACTCTAGAGTCAGCGGTTTCACCAGACTGGGTCAAGAAAATAAAGAAGGGATGCTTGGACAGGCGCGGGAAGTGGTAGCCAAATTCTGAAGCTAAACCCACCTCAACTGGAATATCCGTGTACTTTTCAATAATATTCTTACCAACCAAGCCAGCATGATAACTAGTCCCAGCCGCCAAGATATAGAACTTATCGGCTTTAGCTGCTGCTGAGACAATCTGATCGTCCACAACCGGTTTGCCGTCAACATCGAGATACTCCTGCGAGATGCGGCGCATCACAGCAGGTTGCTCATCAATTTCCTTGAGCATGTAAAACTCGTAAGTACCCTTAGAAGCAGCATTTGGATCGATATCCAGTTCTTTTGCTGGCCGGTTAACCTTTTCACCCTGTGCATTTTCGATGACAATCTTGTCCTTAGTGACATCAGCAACATCGCCGTCTTGCAAATTGATAAAGGTCTTAGTTTGGTCTAAAACTGAGATAGCATCAGAAGCGATGATGTTAAAACCATCACCCAGGCCTAACATCATTGGACTCTTATTTTTGGCAATAAAAATGTGGGCCGGATTTTGAGAATCAATTAGCAAAAAGGCGTAGGAGCCTTCCATCAGGTGCAGTGCTTTCTTAAAGGCCTCAAATGGCGACAGCTTGTCTTCTCTGGCAAATTTGTCGACCAGTTGCACAGCTACTTCAGTATCGGTGTCAGAAGCAAACTTCACGTCAGACAAGTATTTTTCTTTCAGGTCAGCATAGTTTTCGATGACACCGTTGTGCACCAAGTAAAAGCGCTTATCAGAAGAAAATTGCGGGTGCGCATTAGCAACCGTTGGTTTGCCATGAGTGGCCCAGCGGGTGTGACCAATGCCAACCAACCCTTGCTCATCAGGGGTCAGTTTAGCTTCCATATTCTTAATGCGACCAACCGCCTTTGTCAGGTATTGGTGGCCAGCCAGATCATTTAAATAAATCCCAGCCGAGTCGTAACCACGGTATTCGAGGTTTTTTAAACCGTTGAGAATTACTTCGCGCGCCGGCTTACCGACGACTCCTACAATCCCACACATATTATTTCTCCTTTGCGCTAAGCAAGACCAATTGGTCTAGTTCTTTTTATCAGCAGTATTATCTTATTTTTAAAAATTAACAAGCTTTATAGTAACGATTATTGCGAGGCCGGTCAAGCAAATGCTCCGAGTCGCTTTTAAAATTGGTCTAGTTAAAAGCATAAAAAAAGACCCTGCCGACGCAGGGTCTTTTGCAAGCTATTTGCTTTTAGTTATCTTCGTCATCGATACCCATTTCGTCTTTGACTACGTCAGCAATTCTCTGCGTGTACTCGTCGACTTTCTCCTGCGATGGGCCTTCGGTCATTACCCGCAAAAGTTGCTGCGTACCAGATGGTCTGACCAAAACGCGGCCATCATCGCCCAATTCTTTTTCAACAGTATCAATTGCTGCCTTAATGGCCTTATTCTTAGTCCAAGTCTCTTTATCGTGAACTGGGACATTGATTAAGCGTTGTGGGTAATCCTTGAAGTCTTTCAGTAATTCTGACAGCGACTTGCCAGTTTGCTTCATTACATACAACAAGTGCAGGCCAGTCAACATCCCGTCACCAGTAATGTGGTAGTCAAACATGATTACGTGCCCGGACTGTTCACCGCCGAGGGTGTAACCGTTCTTGATCATTTCTTCTGAAAC
>JAXGWL010000047.1:0-5922 GCA_040773345.1 Lactobacillus sp.
ACCTTTGATCTGGTTGACTGTGTCAAAGCCGGGATTCCGGCTGCTGCCAGACGCAGCGGCGGGCACCCCGCCAAAAAGACCTTCCAAGCGATCAGGGTTGTCGTGAACGACGAATTAAGAGTGCTGCGTGATTCACTTACGGAAGCAATCGAGATCTTAAAGCCGGGAGGCCGGATCGCAGTGATTACTTTCGAGTCCAATGAGGATAAGATTGTCAAACAGCTTTTCAAAGAAAAGTCTGAAGTGAAAATCCCCAGAGGCATGCCAGCCGCTCCGGCTGATGAAACCCCCACGCTGAAGCTGGTTAACCGCAAGCCGATCACGGCGCAGGCTAGCGAGCTCAGTGCGAATAACCGCTCACACAGTGCCAAATTAAGAGTTGCAGAAAAATTAGGGTGAGGCAAAGCATGGCAGATACTTTAAGAAAAAGATATGCAGAGGAGGAAAGCAGCAAAGTCTCTGAAGCCCGGATCGTTCTTGATCCCGGCAAAGTCCCTCTGACAAAGGCAGAGAAATTTTTAATTGCTGCTGGAACTCTCATTGCATCTTGTTTAATGGCAATGCTTATTGCAGCCAGCGTTTCCCAAACCAATGCCCAGCGGCATTTGGAAGGGCAGCAGCAGGCGGTGGTCAGCGAGCAGAACCGCAATGCGGATCTTAAACAAGAGATTGGCGAGCTGAGCTCTAATACTCATTTGAACCAAGTTGCTAAAAAAGAAGGATTAAGCTTAATCGAAAGCAACATTAGGAACATTCATTAATGAAACAGCTTAATAAATTGATGAAAAATAAATCCAAAGCCCACGGCTACCGCTTTACGGTGGGGAGAGTTCTCCAAATAGTCTTGGCTTTGGTTTTTCTTGTTTTTACAGGAAGATTTTTATACCTTAGTATTTCTAGAACAGTTGATGGCCAGGACTTGGCCGAGCGTACAAACCAGCTTTACCGTAAAAAGCAGGTTTTAAAGGCGACTCGGGGCACGATTTATGATCGCAATGGCATCACGCTGGCCGAGGATTCACATGCTTTTACCGTTTATGCGATCTTAGACCACTCAGCTATTGACTACCACAATAAGCCAATGTACGTGGTCAACAAAAGGAAGACTGCCCGCAAGTTGGCCGAGGTTTTGCCAATCAGTGCAGAGCGCATCTACGACTATTTGACGCCAAAGCACAGAAGCTACCAGGTTGAATTTGGCACAGCCGGTAGCAATTTAACCATCCGTGAGCGCAAGAAGATTGAATCGTTCCATTTGCCAGGAATTAAATTTGTCGAAACGCCAGCGCGGCTATACCCCAACGGCACTTTTGCTTCGCATACCATTGGCCTTGCCCAACAAATTGAGGGCAAGAAGCAGTCGACCGACCTAGTGGGGACGATGGGGCTGGAAAAGTATTTCAATAAGCAGCTTGCTGGCAAAGATGGCTACGAAGAAACCTTTGCAACCTCTTCTAGTCAGAATACAAGCAGCCCACAAAAAGATGGCAACAGCATGTATTTGACCCTAGATTTTCAGATGGAAAGCTATTTGGAACAACTCATGAGTCAGGTCTACAAAAGCTATGAGCCCAAAAAGCTGACTGCAGTGGTTGAGGATATCAAAACAGGCAAAGTTTTAGCCATTTCCCAAAGACCAACTTTCAATCCACAAACCAAGAAAGGGCTTAATTCTTCTTGGAGTGATGCGACGGTTCAGGATTCTTATGAACCTGGTTCTGTCTTCAAGGTCCTGTCACTGGCGGCGGCCATTCAGAGTGGGCATTACAATCCCAACGAAACCTTTAAGTCTGGTTCCATCACAATTGGGGGCTCAACGATTCACGACTGGAACAATACCGGCTGGGGCGTAATTCCGTTCTCACAAGCCTTTCCCAGGTCCTCAAATGTGGGTATGTCGATCTTAGAGCAAAAAATGGGTGCCCAAACTTGGCGTAGTTATTTGGACAAGTTCCATATTGGTCAAAAAACCGGTGTAACCTTACCGGGGGAAGTGCCAGGCATTCTTGCTTTCAAAAATAGTACTGACCAAGCAGTTACTTCTTTTGGCCAGGGCGTCAATGTCACTGTCATGCAAATGATGCAAGCCTTCAGTAGTTTAGGCAATGATGGGCAAATGGTGAAGCCACAGTTTGTCAATAAAATTGTCAGTCCAAGTGGCAAAACTATTGCCAGCTTCCATCGCCAAAAGGTTGGGCAACCGGTGTATGACACTAATACTCACGCCCAACTTCTGCAAAACATGAAGCGGGTGCTCGATCCAGAGTATGGGACTGGCGCCGCTTATGCAATGCCAGGCAAGAGTATCGGTGTCAAAACTGGTACGGCGCAAATTGCGGGTCGTCACGGTTATCTAACTGGTGCCAATAATTACATCTTTTCTGTCGTGGGCGTCACGCCATTGAACAACCCACGTTACTGTATTTATATCACGATGCAGCAGCCTCATAAGATGACACAAGATCCGGAAACAATTTTGGCCTCTATTTTTAAGCCGATGATGAACAGAATCATTCTTTCAGCAACTAAAAATGCGGTGGGCGTGAACAGCAAGGTTAAAGTGCCGCTGTTAGTTGGCAAAAAGGCTAGCCAGGCAAAAGAGCAGGCCACTAGCTTAAACGTTCAGCAAATCGGCAACGGCCAGACGGTTATTAGCCAATCGGTCCCACAGGGCAGCGAAGTCAACAGGGGCAGTCGCATCTTTATCAATACTGGCGGCACCATCAAAGTGCCTAATATGTCCGGTTGGGACCAACAGACGGTACAAGCTTTTGCACAAACAGCCGGCATTAAGCTGACAATTTCAGGTAAAGGCCAGGTTAAAAAGCAGAGTCTGCGGGCAGGCAGCACCTTGGCCGTCGGCAGTGCCTTAACAGTCAATTTAGAGGAGTAAAAATGCAATTTTCGTTAATCCCTTTGGTCAGTGCCTTTGCACTAACCGTAATTGTCCTTCCTTTGTTCATTGGCTTCATGCGGATGGAGCATGAGGGTCAACAGATTCGAGAAGAAGGGCCTAAATGGCACGCTAAAAAGGCCGGCACCCCAACGATGGGTGGGGTGGTTTTTGTACTTGCCGACATCATTTCAGTTTTATGGGTCTTGGCCTGGCAAAGACAAGTCAATAAGGTGATGTGGATGCTGATTGTGGCCTTTATCGGCTATGGCATCATTGGCTTTTTAGACGATGGTCTCAAGCTCTTTTATAAGCGTAATTTAGGCTTGCGCGCTTGGCAAAAACTGTTGGGGCAGATTATTATCGCCGCAATTATTATCATTTTGGCCGTCAGCGATCATTTTGATCTGGCCATTTTTATTCCTTTCGTCGGCCAATACGCGGCCTTGTGGTTCTTCATTTTATTCGTTGCCTTTTGGCTGGTTGGCTTCTCTAATGCCGTCAACTTATCTGATGGCCTGGATGGGTTGGCCACGGGCTTATCTTTTATCGCTTACACAACCTACGCTTACCTGGCTTACCAGGCAGGCAACGCAGTAGTTTTGACCTTTACGACGGCTGTTTTAGGGGGCCTCATTGCCTTCTTTATTTTCAACCATAAACCGGCTAAAATTTTCATGGGTGACGCGGGCTCGTTGGCCTTAGGCGGTGGTTTAGCTGCCGTTGCAATTATGCTGCACAGACCGTGGTCGCTACTGCTTATTGGTCTGGTCTTTGTTTTGGAAACTCTCAGTGTCATCTTGCAGGTCATTTCTTTTCAAACGACCGGGAAACGAATTTTTAAGATGACGCCGATTCACCACCACTTTGAAATGCTGGGCTGGTCGGAATGGAAGGTCGACATTGTCTTTTGGCTGGTGGGCCTTTTGAGCAGTATTGTTTATTTGTTGATCTGGAGATAAAACATGAAGGACATCGATACTTATCAAAATAAAAATATGCTGGTACTTGGTCTGGGCAAGAGTGGTTTTGCCGTCAGCAAACTGTTGCTGAAATTAGGTGCCCAAGTTACAGTCAATGACAAGGCAGATTTAAGCAAAAACGAGCATGCCCGAGAATTAAAAAAGGCCGGCGTGCGCGTAATCGGGGGGCATCACCCGGTTGAATTGCTGGCTGAAGAGCATTTTGACTACTTGGTTAAAAACCCGGGGATTCCTTACGACAACCCGATGGTGCAAAAAGCGCAAGCGCTCAAGGTACCCATCATTACAGAACCTGAGATCGCTTTGGCTGTGAGCGAGGCACCTTATGTCTGTGTGACCGGCTCCAACGGTAAAACCACGACCGTCATGCTGACGCAGCGCATCTTAGACCACTATTTGCAAAAGAGTGGCCACCATGCTTACGCGGTGGGCAATATTGGCGTCCCAATTTCCGAAGTTGCCCCTAAGGCCAGCAAAGATGATATTCTAGTGGTCGAAATTTCAAGCTTTCAGCTCTTAGGCGTCACTGACATTGACCCTAAGGTAGCCGCAATTGTTGACATTTACCACAATGTCCACTTGGATTACCACAAGACTTTTAGCAATTATGTCAATGCCAAGCTGAATGTTACCAGGACACAAAAGCCTAGCGATTACTTCTTGGCAAACTTCGACCAAAAGGATATCTTAGCCCAAGAAAAAAAGGCTAGTCCGGCCCAAATTCAAACCTTCAGTGAAGTAGACTCCGCTGCTGACTATTACATTGGGCAAGACTATCTGTATCATGGCAGTGAAAAGATGATGAAAATTGCCGACATCAAGCTGCCGGGTGAACACAATCTGCAAAACTGTCTGGTCGCCATTGTTCTCTCTACTTTAATGGGTGCAGGCAAAGACGATATCCAAGCAGTCTTGTCGACCTTCAGTGGGGCACGTCACCGCTTGCAATATGTCACGAGCTTAAACGACGTCAAGATTTACAATGACTCTAAGTCAACGAACATTGAAGCAGCTACTGTGGCCATTAAGGCCTTCCAGCAGCCAGAAGTGCTGATTGCCGGCGGACTTGACCGCGGCTTTGTTTTTGACAGCCTGATTCCGCTTTTCAAAAAGCACGTTAAGGCAATGGTCTTATATGGTGAGACCAAATATCTGCTGGCTGACAGTGCGCGCAAAGCGGGCATCAAGAAAATTGTCATTGTCGATGAATTGAAGCAGGCGGTGCCTGCTGCCTTCAAACTGACGATGCCAGGCGACATCTTGCTCTTTTCACCGGCTTGTGCCTCTTGGGACCAGTTTAAGACCTTCGAACAACGAGGCGATCGTTTTATCGAGTATGTAAAGGAACTAAAGGCATAAAATAGATGAGAGTTATTTTCACAGGTGGCGGCACAGGCGGCCACATCTACCCAATCATGGCCCTGATCGACCGTTTAAAAGAACGCAAGTTAGTTGATAATGACAGTCTTCTTTTTGTCGGTACTAAAAAAGGCTTGGAGTCGAAAATTGTGCCAGCGGCTGGTGTGCCATTTCAAACTTTGCAGATCCAAGGTTTTAATCGCAAGCACCCCTTGCGCAATTTTAAAACTATTGAGCTGTTCTTGGCGGCAGCCAAGCAGGCCCGGCAGATTTTGAGATACTTTAAACCGGACGTCGTATTAGGGACTGGTGGTTACGTTTCTGGTGCGCTTGTTTACGAGGCCGCTAAAATGCATATTCCGACCGTGATCCACGAATCAAATTCCGTGGTTGGGCTGGCTAACAAGTTTTTAGGCCACCACGTCGATAAAATTTGTTACAGTTTTGACAACGCTGCCAAGCAGTTTAGTGAAAAAAAGAAGCTTGTGAAAACTGGCAATCCTCGTTCACAGCAAATCATTGGTTTGAATGCCGAACAGATTGACCTCCATGAAAAGTGGGGCTTAGATAATATCCTACCAACCGTGCTGGTTTTTGGCGGTTCCCGTGGTGCTTTGGCCTTGAATCAAATTATGCTGGCTAGTTTAGACATCTTAGGCAAAAAGCCATACCAAGTTATCTGGGCAA
>JAXGWL010000048.1:0-5856 GCA_040773345.1 Lactobacillus sp.
CTTTACGGACTCAAAAGTTGCTGCCTACCGCATGGTCGCAGCTGCTGCTTCTGGATTTGAATTCATGGGCTTTTTCTTAGGCCTCGCCTTCTTGGGCATGCTGGCTTCCACCCTGCTGTTCAAGGTTCTGCCCGGTGCGGCTAGTGATAAGCCCCGCTATACCATGTTGAAAAAGATCGGCACGCGTGCACAACTGCTAAAACATTCCGTTGCCCAAGAAAGCGGCGTCTTGTTCGCACTGCCAGCAGGCCTTGGCGTCATCGATGTACTCTTCGGCCTCCAATTTTTCAAATCAGTCGTCGTTAACCCTTACGCACGACTCTGGTTGCCATTTAGCATTTTCTTGATCCTGTATTTGCTTTATTACTTGCTGACAATCCAAATCTACAAACGAATCGTCTTAAAATAAAAGAAGCCGCAAGCAAAGCTTGCGGCTTCTTCGTTTCTACAAAAGTTCTTTGTAAATTTTTAACTGTTGCTCATCATAAGCGACCAGCAAAACCATCAATTGGTAATCAGGATGCCCTGCCAACCAATGTTTGACGGTTGTCACGGCTATTTGCGCTGCCGCTTTTTTCGGATAGCCATAAACGCCAGTTGAAATAGCTGAAAAGGCAACCGAATGCAGGCCATGCTTTTTAGCCAAGTCTAACGACTGCTCATAACAGCTAGCCAACAGTTTAGCGTCGATCGGCGTCCCATGATAAACAGGACCCACCGTGTGAATAATATATTTAGCGGGCAATCTAAAGCCCGGCGTAATAACTGCTGCTCCAGTCGGACAATGCCCCAACTGGGCACAAGCTGCATCAAGCTCTGCCTGACCTGCTACCCGGTGAATGGCGCCATCAACGCCACCGCCACCAGCCAGCGCGCTATTAGCCGCGTTGACAATTGCGTCAACCTTAATTTTTGTAATATCAGCCTGCAATGTTTTTAGCGACAATTTGCTGCCTCCTTAAGCTAAGAGCTTTTTCCTAAAAGCTTGCAAATCAGCCTGGCTGAAGCCCAAGACTTTAATAAAGAAGTTGTCAAAATTACCCCAGCCGGCTCGAATCGTATCAGTAAAACCCTTGATATTGACGGCTTCCCCTTTAGTCACATTCATCTTGTTGACCAAGGCCAGCAGCTCGTCATTAGTCGGTTCACGGCGTTCAAAGGAAAAAGGCGCCAGATCATTACTCAACAAATAGTCTTGTTGAATAGTTTTATCCGGTACGCCTAGCCCCATCAAAATCAAGGCAACCATCATCCCTGTCCGGTCCTTGCCAGCGCTGCAGTGCAGCACCATGGCCTCGCCTGCTGGTAAGTCTAAAAAGAGTTTAAAGATTTTCACAAAACAGGCTTGGGCTTCTTTGGACAAAAGCACGCGCTGATAAATATCAGCATAAGCTGTTGCCATGACTGGCAAATTGTATTTTTTACGGAGCTGATTAAGATCAGAAAAAGCATAGCTATGGTCATATTCGGGGTAGAGGTGGCAATCATAATGCTGGGCACCCTCCCAAACGATATCGGGAAATAGCTGTTGCTCACGGATCGTCCGCAGGTCACAAATTCGCGTAATACGTAGCCTGGCCAGCCTTACGCAATCTTCTTTTGACAGCCCTTGCAGGCCGTCTGCGCGGTAGAAGACGTGCCATCTAACTTCCTTACCATTCTGACTGCGGTAGCCACCGATGTCGCGAAAATTGTGGGCACCTTTGAGCAGAATTAAGCGGGAATTACTTGGTTGACTCATTTTAGCCACCTGTCTATCTCTTAGTTCTCAGTTTAAGTATAGCATCGCAACACGTAAAAACTTCCCGGCTGTGTTTTTTAGTATATAATTTGATAAATGGAGATGAGGCACATGACAATAACGCACCCGGTGCAAGTAGTGGCAATCGCCGGTAACGACTGTGACGGCAGCGCCGGCTTAACGGCTGACTTGCATTCATTTTACGCTCGCGGCACTTACGGCATGAGCGTTCTGACAGCGGCGGTTGCCGGCAACTCGGAAGGTATTTTTGCGCAGCAAGTCATGCCTTTGTCTTTTATTAAAAAGCAGTTTGCGACTTTAAACGCAGACTACCAGATCAAGGCCGCCAAGACAGGGATGTTAGCTAATAGAGAAGTGATTGCAACGGTCACTGCGTGCCTCAAAAAATATAATTTTGGCCACCTCGTCGTCGACCCAGTAATTATCACTAAGCATGGTGCGGCCTTGCTTGACGACGACGCCTACCAGACCTTTTTAAACGACTTGCTGCCGCTGGCCGAGGTCATCACCCCAAATTTCTATGAGCAGCAAAAGCTGACTGGACTGCAGTTGACATCCCTGGCAGAAATCAAGGCTGGTGCCAAAAAGCTGCAGGCATTAGGGGCTAGGAATGTCCTGATGAAAGGACGTCACGACCTGCCTGGCCAGACTGAGGTCACCGACCTGCTTTTGACCGCAGATGGCACTTTTCACACCTTTACTAAGCCTCTGCAAAAAACCAAGCGAGTCAATGGTACGGGTGACACACTATCAGCGGTGATCACAGCTGAACTAGGCAAAGGCAAAGATGTCGTCGAGGCCGTTAGAATTGCTAAAGACTTTACCTACGAAGCCATTGCCCACCCAATCGCGGTCGGTCATAAATTTGGTCCCATCAATCATTTGGCAGCACAGAAAATCAGTGGGGAGTAAACATGGAGCAAACAATTAAAATCGCTTACCTATACGAAGATTTAATGAATACTTATGGCGATGCCGGCGACGTCAAGGTGCTGCGCTACTTACTGAAGATGCGCGGCTACAATACGAATGTCACCAACATCTCTTTAGATGACGACTTCGACGCCTTTGACTACGACTTTATTTTCTTCGGCGGCGGGCAGGACTTTGAACAGACCGTCGTTGCCAAGGACCTGCAGCGGCACAAGGAGACTTTGGCAAAATACATTAACGAGGGCAAACCAATGCTAGCTATTTGTGGCGGCTACCAGTTGATGGGCAGCTACTACAAGACCGTCGAAGGCACGACCATCAAAGGGTTAAACATCTTGCCTTTGCATACGGTCTTTAAAGCTGATAAACGCATGATCGGCGACACGCGCTATATGACCGAATGGGGTGAAGTGAAGGCCTTTGAAAATCACTCAGGCCAAACTTATTTCGACAATACCGACAAGCTGCACGCCTTTGGTCAGATGATCGAAGGCTACGGCAACAACCCGCAAGACCATGAAGAAGGTCTGCGCTACCGCAACTTTATCGGGTCCTATTCACACGGACCGCTGTTGAAAAATACTAACGTGGCCAATGCCATTGTGAACATGATTTTAGACTGGCACAAACAACGCGTTGCCCAGGTGCAGGCCTAAAAAATTACAAGCAAGAGAACAAAAAAAGCAGGAAGATAAAATCCTCCTGCTTTTTTGTTTTAACGATGCTGACGTGCTTTTTTATGTGGAAAGCGGACGTTTAGAGCCAGGGTTGAAACGACCACCAAGATAGAACCGGCAATGTCCCACGGCGTCATGACTAAGCCAAAGAAAAGCACCGAACCAATGGTAGCGGACCAAGGCTCAAAGGCATCGAGCAGTGTCGCCGTTGACGGTAAGATGAAGCGCAGCGAGTTCATCATGAGTTGGAACGGGATCAACGTGCCGATGATGATCACGCCTAAAACATCGATCCAAACGCGGGGCGTATTCGGGACGCTGGCAAATTGCGGGTGGATTAAAAAAAGCGCGATGCCGGCAAAAAGCATCCCCCAACCCGTCACAACCAAGCTGGGCACCCTTTTTAAAATTTTAATCGGAATCAAGGTGTTCGTGGCTACACCAATCGCTGACAGAGCACCCCAAAACAGCACTGCAGGCGTCAAAGCCAAGTGACTGACATCACCGTGTGTCGCTAGCAGGAAGACGCCAGCAAAAGCACCTAAGGCAGCTAACACGTCAAGCCAACGCAACACCTGCTTGTGGCGAGCCACCATGTAAGCCATGACAATAAAAGGCCCACAGAATTGTAAGACGGTTGCTACCGAGGCGTTGGCCTGCTGGACGACAACAAAGTAAAACAGCTGCACGGGCACCAAACCTAACAGTCCATAAGCAGTTAAAGTCTTACAGTCAGTTTTCAGACAAGCGAGTGGTCTTTGCCGCATGACCCCTGCCGTCAAAAGCAAGATGAGGCCCGAAATAATGAGCCGAATCTGAGTCAGCCACAAAGGCGTGATATCTTTGCTGACGTTAAAAAGGGATTTGGCAAACAAACCGGAAATGCCCCACATAACACAAGCCAAAGCGGCCATTGCTGCCCAAAATTGTTTTTTCCTCATGCGCTGTCTCCTTTTCACATCAACTAATATAACAAAAGACTATTTCGTATAATAGAGGGCGGAGGAATTACGATGAGGAGACAAGCATTACTTAAAAGGCTACAGGCCGCTGACTTTTTACTGGTGTTGGACCTCGTTAACATCTTGATTACGCTGCCGCTCTTGCGGCTGCTTTTTTCCTGGCTCTTAAACCGGGCGCAGGTGACCCTGCTCTCACTCACTGGCATCACTGAAATCGTGACGGGCAAACCCTTTTTGGCGCTATTAATTGTGCTGAGCTTTGGCCTAGCAATCTGCGTCGCCTGCTGGGAAGTCAAACTGGTCGACAAACACTATCAGGTTAAAACCAGTCCCCTTTTTTTGCTCTGGTTGCCCTGGCTGGCCCTGCTCTTTCGCACGCCGCTTTTTGCCTTGACCCAGTGGCCCAGTTTCTTGCTGTCCCATTTGGAACGCAGCTGGCCCTTTGCCTGCTGTTTTACCGTCTTCTACCTCACCGCTTTTGTCTTTTTGAAAAACAAAAAACGGCTACTTGACCTCTGGCGCCCAGTGCTGGTGCAGCTGCTGGTCGGCGTTCTGTGTTACATTGTCTGTCTCAGGTGGCCCCGGTTCTTAGCCGCTAGCATTTTTTGCTTGGAACTCGTTGGCGAAAGCTGCTGGCTGCTCTTTTTAATAGACCTCTTGGGCATTAAGAATGATGAGCAAAAACGGTTGGCGTGGCTGCCGGCGGCCGTCTTTGTGCTGCTGGCCCTGCCAATCGCTAGCATGCTAGCCGTACCGGCCCACAAGCCCCTCTTTATTGCCCACCGTGGCGTGAGTCAAGCCAACGGCGTCCAGAACACAATTCCGGTTTTAAAAAAGACGAGCAGGCAGCATCCCGCCTACGTAGAGATCGACCTGCACGAAACGCGCGACGGCTTCTTTGTCGTCATGCACGACGACAAACTGATCAATTTAGCAGGCGTTGCCAAATGTCCCTATGAGCTGACCTTGTCTCAATTGAAAAAGATCAAACTGCATGAAAACGGCCAAACGGCTCACATTGCCAGTTTTGCTGATTATTTAAACACAGCGCACAAGCTGCATCAGAAGCTGCTCATTGAAATTAAAACCACACCGCATGATTCTAAGCAAATGCTGACTAACTTCGTCAGGCGCTACGACAGGCGCTTACATGGCGATCTCCTGCAGTCGGCCGACTTAGGTGCAGTCAACCGGCTCCGCAGTTTAACCAAGCGCCCTGTTTTTTACATTGAATCCTACAATTTGACCTATCCGCAAAACAGACCGACCGGTTTTAGCATGGATTATTCTTCTTTTAACACCTATTTTTATAGCCAAACCAAAAAACCGGTCTACCTCTGGACCCCAGATAGCGGGGAAGCCATTCGCCATGCTTTGACACTGCGGCCTGCTGGCATCATCACTGATAACTTGCCGCTGGCCAGACAAAACTGGCGGCACTACCGGCCTCAGTGGCAGCTTGTCGCCTACTTGCTGCCCCTGCTTTTTTAAAAAATAAAAACGGCGGGACTCGTCCAACATC